>JBDSOM010000130.1:0-5657 GCA_039914785.1 Novosphingobium sp. | reverse complement strand
CTGGCCGAGCCGTCGAGCAGGCGCAGCGCCTCGGTGACCGCCGATTCCCGGCCCTCGTGGGTGACCATCGCGACGAGCACGTCGCCGCCTTCTTCCGCGCGGCCCTTCTGGATCAGGCTTTCGATCGAAACGCCCGCGTCGCGCATGGCGGCGGTGATCTCGGCGAGCACGCCCGGACGGTCGGCGACGACGAAGCGGAGGTAGGAACGGCTGAGGCGGTGGCCCGACGCGGCCGGCGGCAGGTCTTCCAGTTCGGCGACCGGCACCGAGAACGGCGCGCCGATTTCGCCCCGGGCGATGTCGATGAGGTCGGCGACGACCGCGCTGGCGGTCGGCCCCTCGCCCGCGCCGGCACCCTGGAACAGCAGGCGGCCCGAGAAGTTGCCTTCGGCCACGACCGCATTGGTCGCGCCATCGACGTGGGCGAGCGGGTGATCGAACGGCACGAGGTGCGGACGGACGCGCTGGAACAGGCGGCATTCACCGTCCTGCTCGTCGGTTTCGGCCATGCCGATCAGGCGGATGACGTAGCCGAGCGTGTCGGCCTGGGCGATGTCGGCGGCCAGGATGCGCGAGATGCCCATCGTCTCGACCGACGCGAAATCGATCCGCGCGCCGAACGCGATCGCCGCGAGGATCGACAGCTTGTGGGCCGCGTCGGTGCCCTCGATGTCGAAGCTGGGGTCGGCCTCGGCAAAGCCCTTGGCTTGCGCTTCGGCCAGGACGTCGGCGAAATCGCGGCCGGTGTCTTCCATGGTCGACAGGATAAAATTGCAGGTGCCGTTGAGAATCCCGTAAACCCGCTCGATCGCGTTGGCCGCCGCGCCTTCGCGCAAGCCCTTGATCACCGGGATGCCGCCGGCAACCGCGGCCTCGAACTTCAGCGGCACGCGCGCCTGCGCGGCGAGGCCGGCCAATTCCAGCCCGTGGTGCGCGATCATCGCCTTGTTCGCGGTGACGAGGCCTTTGCCGGCATTGATCGCATTGCGCGCCAGGGTCAGCGCGGGGCCGTCGGCCCCGCCGACGAGCTCGACCACCACGTCGACGTCGCTGCGCGCGGCGATGCCGGTCATGTCGTCTTCCCACGCATAAGGGGAAAGATCGACGCCGCGGTTCTTGGTGCGATCGCGCGCGGAGATTGCGGCGATCCGGATCGGCCGGCCCGCGCGCCGAGCGATCAGCGCAGCATTGGCCTCGATCAGGCGAATCACGCCCGCACCCACGGTGCCGAGCCCGGCCAGAGCGATATTCAGCGGTTCAGACATGGTGCCCCCTTCGGACGCGCGCCCTAAGCCAGCACGGCCGGAAAGGCCAGAGCTTCAGGGTCGCCAGAATCAACCGGCCAGCCTTAGCCCAGCCAGCCAGCCCTTAAGGTCAGCCAGCCAGCCCGAACACCCGCGTGCGCTCGCACGTTCCCAGTTCGCGCAGGACGAACTCGTAGTCGGCCTCGGCCTGGCCGCGCTGCGCATCGCCTTCGGAAAGGTTGACGGTCGGCGGCAATCTGCGCGGCAGGAAGCACCCGAGCCGATACCACGACAGGGTATCGGGCACCGGCGGCCTGGCGTCGGTCTCGACCACTTCGGAGAACGAGACGCTCCAGCGCGGCGGCTCACCCGTCTTGTGGCTGACGGTGATCGCGACCGGGGCTCCGCTCTTGGTCGTCAGGAACAGTTGGGTTTCGCCCTCGCCGGCAAGATCGCCGGCGACGTTGATCGCCTCGCGGACGCCGCCGATCCGGCCGGGGGCACCGGGCGTGACCAGTTCGCCGATGATCGCGCGCACCCGGGCATCACGCTCCGGAGTGGATGGAATTTGCGCGTCCGGCGTGACGAGCTGGAGCTCGCCAGGGCGATTCGCTGCCGGGCGGGCGAACAACAGCACGCTGGTTTTCGTCAGCTTCGGCGCCTTGCCCCGCGCATCGAGCGGGACGTCGACCAGATAGGCCTGGTCCCGCCCTACCGCGGTCTTGCCGAACAGCAGCGCCTCGACCCCCGCCTGAACGTACAGCCGGACCCAGCCGGGTCGGACCCCGGGCGCGCGCTCGGGCTCGACCACGCTCTGGCGGATGATTCGGGCTTTCAGCACCAATGGTGCCGAATCGGACAGATCGACGAGGTCGGCGTAGCTGGGTTCCGGCGCCGCAGCGGCCGGCATCCCCGCGGGCGCGGCCCCGCCCAACGCAACGGCATACAGGATCAGGGCGATTCCGGCAGGTCGAAAGGGCATATGGCAACTCCAGGAAAATTGGCTCTAGCCAAAGCCTTCTAGTCTGGCAAAGTGGCGCTTCAGAACGGGTTGAGCTTAACCTCTTTGAATCGCCGGTTAACCGTCCGCAAATTCCGATAAGGCGTTGCGCGGGTGGGACAACGGCGTTAAGGCACACGGAAAACCGGGCTGAAAAGTGTCATAAAAGCTCGATAATCGCTCCACTGGGCACGCAGATGTCTTGATGGGGTATCCGGATCTTCCGGCAGGGTGAAGTTAATGTTTTGGGTGGGTGCGCGTCCCTCGCGGGGTGTGCGCCTGGCTCTTCGGAAATGTCCGGAGGGTCTGAAAAATGGAGTGATGCGTCTGAATGGCTTACGCTGACCAACAGATGAGCGGTAATCGCGTAACTGCGATCATCATCGTTGCTGTGATTCATATCGTTCTCGGCTACGCGCTCGTCACCGGCCTCGCCTTTTCGGCGGCGAAAAAGGTGCTCGAGAAAGTCACGACGATCGATATCAAGGAAGAGGTGAAGAAGGAGGAGCCGCCGCCACCGCCTCCCAAGAAGCTCGACATGCCGCCGCCGCCGACGAAGATCGTCACGCCGCCGACCAAGATGAACCTGGCGCCTGTCCAAGCACCTGTCCTGGATCAGACGCCGATTCCGCAGCCGCCGCCACCGGTGATCCTCCCTCCGCCGCCAGCGGCTCCGCCGCCGCCGCGCTTCTCGCCGAAGGGCGCGACGCCAAAGGGCAACCCCGGCAGCTGGGCGACGACCAACGACTATCCCTCCCGCGCGTTGCGTGAGGAACGGGCCGGCGTCACCGGCTTCCGCGTTTCGGTCAGCGCCGACGGCCGCGCTGCCGATTGCTCGATCACCAGTTCGAGCGGCAGCCCCGATCTCGACGAGGCGACGTGCGCGAACGTCACCCGGCGTGCCCGGTTCAACCCGGCCATGGACGGCGAAGGCAAACCTACCTCCGGCTCGTATTCCGGCCGCATCCGCTGGGTCATTCCGAAAGACTGATCTTCATTCTCGGGGGGCGGCTGCAAGCCGGTCCCCACCCGGTTCGCCGGCTCGCAAATTGCACATATTCTTGAGAGGACTATCGCATGGTTTTTGAACTTCTGGCCGCCGCCGCCAACGCGGCCCCACAGAACAAGTTCGGTTTCGCCGAAGCGTTGGAACAGGGCGGATTTATCGCCTACGCCACCGTCACTATCCTGGGCGTGATGTCGTTCGGTTCGTTCTACATCCTGTTCACCAAGTGGTTCGAGCAGTCGAAGATCATGCGTCAGGGCCGCGAAGCGCGTGCCACCTTCTGGCGTGCGCCCACTTTGCGCGAAGGCGCCAACAAGCTGGAAAAGAACAGCGCCTATCGCCAGATCGTCGATGACGGCCTGGCCGCCGAAGACCAGCACTCGAAGATGACCGACAGCCTCGAAGCGCACGACTGGCTCACCGGTTCGCTCCAGCGTTCGGAAGCCGCTGTCAACGCTCGCCTGGCTTCGGGCCTGCCGTTCCTCGCCACCGTTGGTGCGACCTCGCCGTTCATCGGTCTGTTCGGCACCGTCGTCGGCATCTACCGCGCGCTGATCAACATCGGCATCGCCGGTTCGGCCTCGATCGACAAGGTCGCCGGTCCCGTCGGTGAAGCGCTGATCATGACCGCGCTCGGTCTGCTCGTCGCGGTTCCGGCCGTGCTCGCCTACAACTACCTGCAGGCGCGCAACAAGCGTCTGGCCGAGCAACTTCACGGCTTCTCGACCGACATCCTGGCGAACATCAACTCGAAGGGCGCCGTCAAGCCGTCCGTCGGCGCCGCTCCCGCCGCTGCCAAGCCGGCTGCTGCCGCTCCAGCGGCCGCTCGGCCCTAATAGCCCGCCAACGGTGGCCAGTGGCTGCCGTCAGCAACGGGCTGAGGTCGCGCCGCGATGGCGGGACCTCAGCCCCGGGCAACCAAGGATAGGATGACAATATGGCTATGTCAGTAGGCGGCGCCGGCGGGGCAGAAAAGCCCATGTCGGATATCAACACCACGCCGCTGGTCGACGTGATGCTGGTGCTGCTGATCATCTTCCTGATCGCGGTTCCGGTCGCGATCCAGACCATCGAGAAGCTCAAGCTGCCGATCATGGCCACGCTGGAATCGAAGGACAAAGTCGAGAACCTGCTGCTCACGGTCAGCACTTCCGACGATGCCGGGCGCAGCGCGGGTGAATCGGGCTTCTCCGGCGCTTCGCGCAATGGCGAATGCCGGATCTATTTCAACAACATCACCCCGGTGAATTCGGCTGAACTGCGCGACTTGGCGTACAAGCGGCTCGACAACATCGTGAAGCGCGAAGGCGGTGCCGAAGCGCTGATGGCCAACCCGGAGAAGGTCCCGCAGGTCCACATCCGCGGCGACGTCGAAGCGCCGTGGCGCTGCGTGGCCGGGGCGATCTACAACGTCCAGATCTCCGGCTACCCGACCGTCGGCTTCATCTCGAACCCGGTCGATCCGAACGGCTGACCCCGAACGGCTGGGCTGACGCTCAGCCCGACGGTCCCTAATTCAGGAGTAATTCCCAATGGCAATGTCAGGCGGCAACGACGATGGCGAGCCGATGATGGAGATGAACACGACGCCGCTTATCGACGTCATGCTCGTTCTCCTCATCATGTTCATCATCACGATCCCCGTCGCAACCCACTCGGTGGATATCGATCTGCCACCGCCAAGCCCGCCGACGAACGTTCCGCCGCCTAACCAGGTCAAGAACAAGCTGTCGATCAACCGGGAAAACCAGATCGTCTGGCAGCCCGGTGCGGCCGGATCGGTCTTCCCGCTGACGCAATCGCAACTCGTCGCGACGCTTCAGCAGACCAAGGACATGAACCCCGAGCCGGAACTGCAGTTCCAGCCCGAGGCGGAAGCCAGCTATGACCTGTCGGCCAAAGTGCTGCGGATCATCAAGGCGACCGGGGTCACCAAGTTCGGCTTCGTCGGCAACGAGCAATACTCGGAGTTCGACCGGGCCAAGGGTAGCGCGACCGCGAAGTAAGCTTCGCCACCACGAACACAACAAAAGGGGCGGAGCGATCCGCCCCTTTTTTGTTGCCCCATCCCCTCTATCGCGCATGGCGCGGCGGGCCCCTCTATCGCGCACCGCGCGGCGGGCTATGGCGACATCGCCGCCGCAGCCAGGCTTTCCGCCTCCAGCAAAAGCTCGTCGTCCGCGGCCCCTGCCGGCAGGCGCTCGCGCCCGATCATCACCAGGACCGGCACGGCGAGCGGGCTGACCCGGTCGAGCCGGACGTGCTCGACCTCCTTGGCCGCGCGTTCCAGCACATCGGCGACGCGGCCGACGTCGGTCATCCGGGTCCGCGCGTCGGCCCAGGCCGCCTGGATCAGCACGTGGTCGGGCTCGTGCTTGCGCAGCACATCGTAGATCAGGTCGGTCGA
>JBDSOM010000210.1:0-9986 GCA_039914785.1 Novosphingobium sp. | reverse complement strand
CCTTGACCAGCCAGTCCTGGGTGATCTCGGGCGGCAGGGTCGCGCGTGTTACCGGCCCCGGCTGCAGCGACAGGCGGATCTGGCCTAGCGTGACTGCCAGCGGATCCGTCAGCATCGTGCCGACTTTGGCGCGCGCCTCCGGGCTGGCCTGGGCCAGCCGGACGAACGTCGCAGCCAGCTTGCCGGCGGCGCTCCCCAACGGGCCGGATTGCGCCGCGGCCAGGCGGCGCAGTTCACCCGCCGCCTTGGTCAGCGCGGCGATTGTCGTGGCATCGTCGCTGGCGGGCGCGAGATCGAACGGATTGATCGCGGGATCGAGCAGCAGCGCGGCGTCCTCGATCAGGGCGAGCTTGGCCGGCTGATCCTCGGGCACCAGGTTGTCGATGGTGATCGCCTCGCGCACTTCGGGCAGCTTGGCGAGCCGATCGGCCAGGACATGCGCGGCCGCGATGTTGGGCGCCAGGACGCTCAGCGTGTTGGGGGTTCGGTCGGGATCGCGGGTCAGGTCGGCCAGCTGGCGCATCGCCGGCGTGTCCGGATTGCGCAAGTGCAACGGGTTGAAGTCGAACTTCACCAGGGGCAGCACGGCGATGCTGGCGAGCATCGCGATCACGAAAGCCGCCAGGATCGCCTTGCGGTTGCGCTCGAGCCAGCGATCGACCGGCGCGGCGCTGGCAAAGCCGACTTCATCGGTGGGCGGGGCGGGCTTCAGCAGCACCAGCAACGCCGGCAGAAGCGTGACGTTGAGCGCCAGCGCGACGATCATGCCGAGCCCGGCGATCACCCCAAGCTCGGCCACGCCGATATAATCGGTCGGCAGGAACGCCGCGAGCGCCAGCACGATCGCCCCGGCGGCGAGCAGGATCGAGGCGCCGACGGCGTCCGCCGCACGCTCCAGCGCGTCGATAAGCCCGGCCCCGGCGCGGCGTTCGGCATTGAAGCGGACGCTGACCTGGATGCCGAAATCGACCCCCAGCCCGACGTAGAGCGGAATGAACGCTACCGAGATCAGGTTGAGCCGGCCGGCGGCGATCAAGCCGACGGCAGTGGTGACGACCAGGCCGACGATGATCGTCACGACGATCGCCAGCACAGTCTTGGCCGAGCGCGTCGCGAACCACAGGGTCAGCAGCATCGCCGCGCCCATGATCGCGCCGATCGGCCCCATGCTGTCGGCGATCGTGCCGAATTCCTCGTCGGCGAGCGGAATCTCGCCGGTCACCCCGATCGTTACGCCGTGGGCAGGGTCGAGCTGCAGCGCGGCGGCGTTGGCGTGGATCGCGTCGACCGCGTTCTCGCCGGGCTTGAGCGCGCCGTAATCGAGCTTGGGATAGGCCATCAGCACGGTGCGCGTCGGCGGGGCGAAGCTGCCCTTGCCGGTCGCGAACAGCTGCTGCCACGAAAAGTGAGCCGGCTGGTCCGCGAGCGAGGCGGAGATCGCCTGGTCGAGCCGGGCCAGCGGCAGCGCCAGGTCGGCGGTGGTGGCGGTGTCCGGCTCGTCCGCCGCGCCGCCGGCGGCGGTGGCGATGGTGTTGGCGACGCCGTGCAGGCTGGGGTCATAGGCCAGCCCGCCCAGCAGCGGCTGCGCGGCGATCAGTTTGGTGGTGGCCGCGCGGACGTCGTCGACCGAGCCGAACAGCAGCCCGTGGCGCATGAAGTAGTCGTTCGCGTCGGGGCGGACGACCGAGGCGATGTTCTGCTTGTCCTCGCCCAGCGCCGCCGCCAGCCTGGCCGCGCTGCCCGAGGCGAGTTCCGGGGTCTTGCCGTCCACGACGATCACGATCGCGTCGATCAGCTTGGGAAACGCGCTGGCGACTTTCTCCTCGTTCTGCCGCCATTCGGTTTGTGCCGAAATCAGCTCGCCGGTGTCGGTCGTCATCTCGAACGACGTCGCGACATGGAACAGCGCGGCGATCGCCAGCAGCACCGCGACCGCGAGAACGTGGAACGGCTTGCGGGCCGAGAGCGAGATCAGGTGCTTGAGGCGGGTCGTCAGCATGGCGCGACGATTAGAGGTGTCGCGCCGAAAGGGAAAGCGCTGCGGTCGCCCGAAGCGATCCGCCAGCGCAATTCGCCCGTATCAATCCGGGAAGCGGGTCTGTAGAGAGCCGCGCGGGCAGGCAATAAGGCGGGCGAGACGTGGTGCTGAATGTCATCTGGTGGATCGCCGCGGCGCTGACCGCCGCCTCGGTGGCCTATCTGCTCCTCGCGATAGCCTCCGTCGCGACCTTTCGCGGCACCGGTGGGCCGGGCTGGCCCGTGCCGCCCGCGGTGACGCTGCTCAAGCCGCTGTATGGACTGGAGCCGTTTCTCGAAGAGGCGATCGCCAGTTCGCTGGCGCAAGTGGTGACCGGGCCGATCCGCTATGTCTTCGGGGTCCATTCCGCCAGCGATCCCGCGCTGGCGCTGGCCCGGCAAGTGGCTGCGCGGTTCCCGCATGTCGAGGCGCTGTTCGTCATCGACGAGCGCAAGCACGGGATCAGCCCGAAGATCAGCAACCTGATCAACATGGCCGAGGCCGCGGGGCTCAGCGAAGTCGTCGTCCTGTCGGATAGCGATACCGTGCTCGAACCCGGCGAGTTGCAGGCCGCGATCGATGCGCTGTCGGCGCCGGGGGTCGGGGTGTGTTCGGCGCTCTACCGCGCGCGGCCGGGCCGTCCGGCGGATTGGCCGCGCTCGTTCGGGGCGTGGTTCATCGATTACTGGTTCCTGCCGATGGCCGCCCTCCACGCCCGCCTGGCGCCGCTTGCGGTCACGTACGCGCCGCTCGTCGCGATCCGCCAGGATGTGCTGGCGCAGATCGGCGGGCTCAAGGCGCTCGCCGACGAGTTCGCCGACGACAACGCGATGGGGCGCCGCGTGCGCGAGGCGGGCCACGGCGTGACGTTCGTGCCCAAGGTCACCGAGACGCTCGCCAACGATCCGACGCTGGGCGAGCTGTTCACCCACGAGCTGCGCTGGTCGCGGACCGTGCGCGGGATCGATCCGCTGGGCTTCTTCGCCTCGGTGGTCACGCATCTGGGGCCGGTGCCGTTGCTGCTCCTGCTGCGACCGGGCTGGGGTGCGGTGGTCGCCATAGCCGTCCCGGTGGCATTCCGTTGGTTGCTCGCGCTCCTGGTCGCCCGCCGCCTTGGCCGGGCCCCGGGAATGGTTGTGCCGGATCCGCTAAGCCTTTGGTTGCGCGACGTTTTTACATTCGCGGTGTGGACGGCGGCGTGTTTCGTCCGCCATGTCGACTGGCGCGGCCAGAAGATCGCGCTATCGGGCCCAAAGCCCTGAAACGCCTGATTATCACGGCGGACGACTTCGGCCTTTCGGTCGAAGTCAACGAAGCAGTCGAACTGGCCCATCGCCAGGGAATCCTGACTTGCGCCAGCCTCATGGTCACCGGCCCGGCGGCGCAGGACGCCCTGCGCCGCGCCCGCCGGCTCCCGAATCTCGGTGTCGGCCTCCATCTCGCGCTCTACGATGCACCCGCCGCCTGTCCCGAACCCTCCCGCATCGCCCCCGATGGGCAAACCCTCGGCATGGATTCCACCGGCACCGGCATCGCGCTGATGCTGTCGGGCAAGGCCCGCGCAGCGGCCCGGCGCGAGATCGCGGCGCAGTTCGACGCCTTTCGCCAGACCGGCCTGCAACTCGGCCATCTCGACGGCCACTGGCATTGCCACCAGCACCCCGCGATCCTCGCGCTGGCGATAGAAGCCGGCCAGCCGCTCGGCCTGCGGGCAGTGCGCGTGCCGTACGAGCCTCACGGCTTCTCGCGCCGCGTCGCCGGTGGCGGGGGGATGCAGCTGGGGCGCCTGGCGCATGTCCTCGGCCACTTCCCGCTCGCGCTCGAGATGCGCCGCCAGTTGCGCCGCGCGCGCCTGCGCTACAACGACAGCTTTTTCGGTAAGAACGACGCCGGCGCGGTGGACGAGGCGATGCTGGCGCGGATGATCGCCGCGCTGCCCGGCGGCGTGACCGAGGCCGGCCTCCATCCCGCCGCCGGCCATTGGGCCGGGCCGCATAACCTGCCCGCCGACTGGCAGCCCGCGACCGAGCTCGCCGCCCTGACCAGCCCCGCGCTGCGCCAGGCGCTCGCAGCGAACCAGGTCGAACTGTGCCGCTGGGCGGACCTCCCATGACCATCACCGCCAAGGGTCACTGGCGGGCGACCGCAATTACCCTGGCGGTCATCCTCGGCGTCCTCGCCGCCGGGATGGCCTCGGGCGGCCTGCGACAGCTCATCGACGAGGCCGCCGACAAGCTCAGCGTGCTGGCCGTCGCGGCGACCTTGCCGGCGCAGATCGTCGCGATCCTGCTGTGCTCGGGCGCGCTGTGGGTCTTGCGGCCCGGCGTCGGGTTCTGGGGCTGCCTCAACTCGCGGTTGCTGCGCGATGCGGGGGACAACCTGCTGGTGTTCCTGCCCGGCCTGGGCGAAGTGATCGGCGCGCGAGCGCTGGTGCTGTCGGGCGGACGGACCCGCGCCGCGGTGACCGCCAGCGCACTCGACAAATTCGCCGAGACCGTGGCGCAAATCCCCTACATCATCCTTGCGGCGGTAATCCTGCTGCGGGGCTGGCGCGATGACTGGACCACTGCGCTGGCCGGGTCGTTGCCTGGTTCGCTAGCGGTCGCGGTGATTGCCGGCGGGGTCCTTGCGCTCGGGCTCGCGCTATCGTGGTTGCTGCGCGCTCGCGACGGCTACGCCGGGCGGTTCGCGGCGTGGATACGGCGCCACGCCGTGCTGCTGCTGGCCGAGATGAAGACGCAGAAGGCGGGGCTTCCCGCCAGCCTTGGCCTGCATTTCGTGGCCTGGGTCATGGGCGGCGTGCAGATCTGGATGGCGGCGCACGCGCTGGGCTTCGAGATCACGCTGTACGAGGGGATCGCGCTGGAAAGCGCGGCTTATGCCGGGCGCGCGATCCTGTTCTTCATTCCCGCCGGGCTGGTCACGCAAGAGGCGGGCCTGGTCGCCGCCGGCCTGATCTTCGGCCTGGCGCCGGCCGAGGCGTTGGCGATCGGTCTGGTGCTGCGGCTGCGCGACGTGGTGCTGGGCGTGCCACTGCTAGCCTGGCCGATCCACGAATACCGCCACGCCCGTAAGGCGCGCAAGCGGCTCAGGGAGCCGGGGTAGTCGCTGCGGGAGCGGGGGCGCCGGCGGGATCGACGAGGGGATCGGCGAGCGGACCATCGAGCGCGCCGGTGGTGGCGCTGCCCGGCTCCTGGCCGTCGGGCGCCTTGAGCTGGTCGATCTGCCCCTTGCGCTGCTGCAGCCAGGTTTCGCGGAACGTCGCGTAAGGATCGATCGCATCTTCGAGCAGGGCCTTGAGCGCGGTATCGTTCTCTGCCCGCTGGTCCAGTCCGCTGGCGACGGTGAACGCGGTTCCGCGATTGCCGCGGAAGAGCGGATTGTCGAAAAATCCCACGAATGTCTGGAACCGGTCGGCTTCGTCACGCAGCGAGGTCGGGCCCAGGAGCGGTAGATAAATGTACGGACCCGGCTTCACCCCGTAGAACCCCAGCGTGTCGGCAAACCGGTTGGAATGGTAGGGAAGGTTGAACTTCTTCTCGCGGGCAATGTCGAACAGGCCGCCGAGGCCGAGCACGGTGTTGAGCAGGAACCGGCCGAGCGTGCGGATGGCGCGCTGCGGCCTGAACTGCAGGATGTCATTGAGGAAGACGATTGGCTCGCCCCAGTTCGACAGGAGGTTGCGCATGCCGTCGCGCAGCGGCCTGGGAGCTACCGCCTGGAAGCCGAGCGCGAGCGGACGCAGCAGAACTTTGTCGATCGCCATCGAGACCGCGAAGCTGATCCGGTTGAAGCCCTCGAGCGGATCGTCGGCAGGCTTTATCTCGCGCGCGAGCTCGTCCTCGAACGGATCGGGCGCGGTGGCGGCGGCGTCGAGAGCGGCGGTTGCAGGATCGGCGGGATCGGCGACGAGGGCGGGCGTCTCGGCAGCCGGGTCCGTCAGCGCGGCGAAATCGTCGGGCGGCGGCAGCGCTTGCACGGCTACCGGGGCGGGCAGCACGACGCGTGGCGGCGGCTTGTCGCTTGCGGCCGGCAGCGCGGGGGCTGCCTGGAGCACCTGAGCTGGACCCGGTATCGTGGCAGGCTGCGGCGAGGCGGCGGCGAGCCCGGCGGCGACAAGAGCGGTGGGCAGCGCCATCAGGCGGCCAGTCGCCGGGAAGTCTCGCCAGAAACCGCCCGTGCCGCGGCGAACTGGGCGAAGCTGCCGCGCCGGACGCCGCTGTCCGCCAGCGCGCGCACGATGGCGGGATCGATCAATGCGGCCAATTCGTCGCGGTAGCGATAGCCCGGGGCGTGGCCTGCCCAGTCGTCCGATGTGGCGGGGTGGCAGTAGATTTCGATCAGCCCGTCCACGGGGTCGTTCACTGCCGCCCGCATGCGCGATGCGTCCATCGCTCCGGTCCATGACAGCCCGATGAAGCGATCGTTGACCGTGAGACCGGCTTTGCGCAAGCGTCCGCGCAACTGCCGTGCCCACCACCGCAGCGGGCGGGTGCCGCCACGCTCGTAAGGGACGCGCATGGCCTTCATCCCATATTTTGGGCCGATCCGCAGGATGGCCGAGGCGATCATCGGGTGGAGGTGGAAGTGCTTGTGCGCGTTGACGTGGTCGAGCGGGAGCCCGGTCGCCGCGAACGCCGCGAACTGCGCCTCGATTTCGGCGGCGAGCTGCTTCCGGGCACCGCCGGACGCGGCAATCGCCAGTGCGGTGCGCAGCATCGATTCGTGGAAGCGGCCGTCTGCGCCGACCAGCGCTGGGATGCGCTCCGGCGGCAGCACCGGGTCACCATCGGCAAGGACGATATGCAGGCCTACGCCCAGGCTCGGCAGCCGCCGCGCACGCTCCACCGCATCGCCGGCCGCCGCGCCCGACACCATCAGGCTGGCGGCGGTCAGGATGCCCTCGACGTGCGCCTGCTCGACCGCCGCGTTCACCGCGAGCGCAGCGCCGAAATCATCGGCGGTGACGACAAGTCCCCGTATAGACGATTCGCGCATGTCCCTTCCCGACAAGCGCAGCTTATGCCGCTTCTTTGCGTTTGCGCAGGAACTCGAAGAACTCCACGCCTTCGCGCAGGCGGCGCTTCATCATGTCCCAATCGCGGAACATCTCGCCCATGATCGCGCCGATCTTGCGCGGGCGGAAGTAGAAGCGCTTGTACATTTCCTCTACCTTGTCGAAGATCACCGAGGAATGGAGGTGCGGATACGACAGCTGCGCGATCTGGGTGCCGCCGTCGGTCAGCAGGTCGTCCGACGAGTCGAACCAGCCGTTTTCGACCGCCTGCTTGTAAAGGAATGTCCCCGGATAAGGCGCGGCCAGGCTGACCTGGATCGTGTGCGGGTTGAGCTCCATCGAATACCGGATGGTCTCCTCGATTGTCTCCAGCGTCTCGCCCGGCAGGCCCAGGATGAAAGTGCCGTGGATCGTCAGGCCGAGTTCGTGGGCGTCCTTGGTGAACTGCCGCGCAACGTCGGTGCGCAGGCCCTTCTTGATGTTGTGGAGGATCTGCTGGTTGCCGCTTTCATAGCCAACCAACAGGACCCGGCAGCCGCCCGCCTTCATTTCCTTGAGCACGGCGTAAGGCACGTTGGCCTTGGCATTGCAGCCCCAGGTCACCGCGAAACCGGGCGTGCCGAAGCCGAGCTTGCGCAGCTCACGCGACAGCTCGGTCACATGCTCGTGCGCGTCGGCCAGGGTATCGTCGTCGAAGAAGATCTCCTTCACCTCGGGCATTTCGCGCAAGATGAACTGGACTTCCTCGATCACCTTGGGGACCGAGCGGTAGCGATAGGTGTGCCCGGAGATCGTTTGCGGCCACAGGCAGAACGTGCAGCGGCTCTTGCAGCCCCGGCCGGTGTAGAACGACACGTAAGGGTGGCGCTGGTAGCCGCCGAAGTACTTCGAGGAATCGAGGTCGCGCTTGTAGATCGGCGAGACCATCGGGAGGACGTCCATGTCCTCGATGGTGGCGCGGTCCTTGTTGCGGATGAACTCACCTGCGGCATTGCGCCAAGTGATGCCGTCGACCTCGGCCAGCGGCTTGCCTTGCGCGATCTCGAGCAGGGTGAAATCGTATTCCTCGCGCGCCACGAAATCGATCGCGGTGCTGGCGGCCAGGCTCTCGTCGGGCTGGACCGCGACCTTGGCCCCGACCATGCCGAGGAGGCAGTTCGGATTGCGCGCCTTGATCAGCTCGGCGGACTGCACGTCCTGGCGGAAGCTCGGGGTCGAGGTGTGCAGGATGATCAGTTCCATCCCGTCGACTTCGTGGGCGATGTCGTCCCACGACTGGTCGTGCGCGGGCGCGTCGATCAGGCGCGAGCCCTCGATCATCGCCGCGGGCTGGGCCAGCCAAGTCGGATACCAGAAGCTCTTCACTTCGCGCTTCATCTGGTAGCGCGCGCCGGCGCCGCCATCGTACCCGTCGAACGACGGGCCCTGCATCAAAAGGGTGCGCTTCATCTGTCTCTCTTCTTCAGGCGGCAATCCGCCCATCGGGCTCGATCGCGAGGCGCGTACCACGCCAGTCGATCTTTCGCACGGTAAAGCTCGCCGCAAACACCAGGAAATCTACTAAGTCAATCATCGGCAGAAGCCACAAAGCGACCGACCGCGTCCCGGCGATGCGATCGACGCGGCGGGCCACCGCCAGGCGCAGTGCCAGCGCCGTCACTGACAGCACCAGCCCTGTCTCGGGAATGAACAGCGCGGCGAGCAGTGCGAGCGGCAGCGGCCGGGTGACGATCGAACCGGCGTAACCCCAGGGTTGCAGCCCGCGAATCGTCACCGCCCAGCGCAGTTTCTGCCGCCACACCGCGGCAAAATCGCCCTCGGCGCAAGCGTGGGTGAGCAGCAGCGGCGGGATCGCCACGGCCAGCCCCTGTTGCGCGATTGCCGCACCGATCGCGTGATCGTCGGCGAGCACGTCGGCGAAGCGCGCGAACCCGCCGATCGCGTCCAGAGTCTCGCGGGTCAGCGCGATCGTCGAGCCCATGCACGGCTTGGCGAGGCCGCTCGCATAGCCCACCACCATGTCGGGCAGCGCGACGTGGCTGATGATCCCGGCGGAGACCCGCGACCAGAACCCCCCGTCGCCGCGCCCGCGATAGAAGCATGTCGCCGCGCCGACGCCGGGCTGGGCCAGCGTGGCGGTCAGGGTCGCCAGGTAGTCTGGCCCGACGCTCATATCGCTGTCGCTGAGCACCAGCGTGCCGTGCCTGGCCGCGCCAAGCATGTTGATGAGGTTGCCGACTTTGGCATTGGCCCCGTGGCGGGTGGGATCGACGACCAGGGCGATGTCGGCGTGCGGATGCGCGCGCTGCAGCGCCTCGACCGCCAGCCTCGCCGGGTCGTCCGCGCTGCCGACGCCGCAAAGCAGCTGTACCGGCCCGGCGTAGTCCTGCGCGAGGAACGTCGCGAGGTTGTCCTGCAGGCGCGGTTCGTCACCGTAGAGCGGCTTCAGGATCGTGATGCCACCCCCGGCCCCTCCCGCAGGCGCGAGGGGAGCGGCGAAGAAACGGCCCAGCACAAGGAAGGCAAATCCCCGATAGGCAATGCCTATCGCGGCCAGCGTCGCCAGCAAGATCCCAAACCCTTCCACCCCTCCCCCTTACCGCCCCCGGCGTCCCCGCGAAAGCCGGGTGACGAGAATGGTTTCGGTTTGCGGGTTTGATCGCTAGGGAGCCCGTGTGGACGGGGAAGTCACTTTGGTAACCGGCGTGGCCGGGTTTCTCGGCTCGGCCGTGGCGCGCGCGCTCGCGGCGAGCGGGCGTACGGTGCGCGGCGTCGTCCGCGCCTCCAGCCCGCGCGCCAACCTGGCCGATTTCCCCGGCGCGCTGGTCGCAGCCGACTTGCGCGATCCGGCCGCCGTCCGCGCCGCGATGCACGGCGTGGGCGAGGTGTTCCACGTCGCCGCCGATTATCGCCTGTGGGCGAAAGACCCCGAGGAAATCGTCCGCAACAACC
>JBDSOM010000124.1:0-3292 GCA_039914785.1 Novosphingobium sp. | reverse complement strand
CGTCTGGGCGTTCTCGCGCATCGCGACGGTGGCGGAGATATCGCCGAAATCCTCAGGCTGGCCGGAGAACACGCTAACGCCGTAGCCGCTCTTGCGAAGTTCGCCGAACAGGCTGGCGTCGCCGGCGTGCGGCTCGAGCCTGCCGGTGAAGATAGATTTCAGCGATGCGGTGGTGAAGCCGACATGGCTGTAGCTCGGGGTGATCCCCGCGCCAGCGGCGGCGATGGCCTCAAGATTGGGCGCGACCGGCTTGCCGTCGATTCGCTTGCCGAGCACGTCGCCGCGGGTGCTTTCCATGACCACGATCACGACGTTGGGGCCGTTTGCCGGCACCGTAGTGAACGGGCGCGAGGCGGGGACCGGGACCAGAATTAGGTCGCCGGCGTATTCGTCCTCGTCGATCCCGTTGTCCGGCACGTCGAGCGCCAGCGGGTGGCGCGCTGCATCGAACGGGTGGGCGTCCGTGCGCAAGCCGAACAGTCCGTAGCCGTCGCGATCGAAATCGGTCGCCGCGGCCGCGAGCCGGTCGGCGGTGCCCCAGGCCAGCATGCGTTCCAGCCCGAGCCCGGCATCGCTGCCGGTCCGGGGAATCGCCGCAAGCAGGACGAGCCAGACGAGCCAGGTGCCGGCCACGAGCCTGCGTCTCCGCAAGCGTGCAGGGGAGCCCTGGCGGCCGAGCCAGCGCTGGGCCAGGCGCCATAGTACCCACCAGATCGCGGCGAAGCCCGCAACGGCGATCAGGCCGGCCATGATCTCGTTCATGCCGAACAGCAGCGCGTCGGCGATGCTCCCGCCGCCCAGTTGCTTGAGCAGCGCGAAATCCACCGCGTCGCTGAAATAGCTATGCAGTTGGTAGGTTGCGATCATTGCGCCCAGGTTCACCCCGGCGAACAGGAACGTGAAGTGGAACCCTGTCGCCCAGGCTGCGGAGCGCCGGTTGCAAAAGGCGCACAGCGCGAACGCCAGCAGGGCAACCGCGAACTGCGCGGCGCCGTAGCCGGCGGCGAACAGCAGCAGTTCGGGGCCCGTGTCGACCGCGTTGGGTTGGCCGAACCCGCCGGTGAAGGTGCCGTACTTGCGGTCGGCGATCACCAGCTCGATCGCGGCGACGAGGATCGTCACCGCCGGCACGATCACGGCCGGGCGCAAGATCCGCAGGGCGGCTTGGCGAAGCGCGGGAATTGCCATCGGCTCAGGCCTTGCTCGCCCGCCCGCGCGAAACCATCGCCATGGCTTGGCGGACGACTTCGGGCCAGCCCAGCAGCAAGGTACCAAGATAAGCCGCCGCGCCGCTCAGTCCAAGCAGCACGAGGCGGATGGGGGCGGCAAGCTCGGCGACGTAAGGGCGGAGCAGAGCGACCACTGCGGCCATGACCGCGCAGCACAGCAGCACCGGCACCAGCGACACGATCAAGTCGGTCCACCGCGCGCCGATCTTGGGCAAGGTGACGGCGAGCGTCACCAGCAACAGCAGCGGAGCGGCGACTTGCCAGCTCGCCACCAAGCCCGTCGCGCCGTAAGTCACTCCGACCAGGAAGCAGACTGGCATGATCACCGCACCCGCGGCGTTGGTCAGCATGTAGCTCCCGGCGCTGCCCAGCGCGGTTGTCGCTGGCGAGCAGCAGATTTGCAGCGCCATTGCCGGCATCGCCAGCGCCAGGCCGGAGAGGATGGGGATCATTCCCAGCCACTTGGGACCGAACATCGTCTCGACCAGCGGGCCGGCGACCAGACTGACGCCGATATAGAGCGGGGCGGTGACGATCATGATCATCCGCACGCCGGTCAGGAAGGCCGGCGCGATCGGCTTGCCGGCCTTGGCGAGCTCGGCGTAAGCGGGAAATGCGACTTCGTTGAGCGGGGGGAGGAAGCGCCCGGTGAAGATCAGCGCGACGAACAGCGCTTCGGAATAAAGCCCGAGGTCGTACGTGGTGAAGGCGCGGCCGGCGATGACGATGTCGGCCTGGCTCTGGACGATCCAAAACAGCTGGGAGAGCATTAGCGCGGAACCGAACCGGACGATATGCCCGGCGCCGCGAAAGTCGAAGATCGGCTTGACCAGCATCCGCGCGGCGATCGTCAGGCCGATCGCGCGGACGGAAAAGAGCGCGATCGGCGCCCAGACCAGCGCCCACACGCCATAGCCGAGCACCGCCAGCGTCAGCCCGACGCCGGCTCCGGCAAAGGCGCTGATCAGGTTGACCCGCGCCTGACTACGGAAATCCAGGCTGCGCGAGAGCAGCGCGGTGGGGAGGGCGATGAACGGGGTGGAGAGGAAGATCACCGCCTGGAGCCGCAGCATGTCGGCGACGAGGGGCTGGTTGTAGTACGCGGCGGCAAGGGGGGCGGCGAAAAACTGCGCGGCGGCCAACCCGGCGTTCGATAGCAGCAGCATCCCGAAGACTTGCCCGACCTGTCGCTGGTCGACCTTGTCGGCGGGGATCAGTGAATTGGCGAAACCCCACCCGCTGAGGAAGTTGAACGCGGCCAACACCGCCTGGGTCATCGCGAACAGGCCGTAGTCGTGGGGATTGAGCAGGCGAACGATGACGATCGTCACGGTCCAGGTGATCAGCTGCGACAGCACCTGGCTGCCCCACCGCCAGAATACCGCGCTGCGCACGCGATCGGCAAAGCCGCTGGCGGCCGCATAGTCGGCCACTCGTTCGGCATCCTCGTCCGCAGCGATTGTCGTCTGGTTCATGGCCCGGGCTTAGCCGGGAAAGGTGAACAATCCCGAACCATTGCGAACGTGCATGCAAGGCCTGCGTACCCGTAAAAGGACAGAGTGAGGGCCGGGGCGTCGTGCCAGGCTGGCCCGGGATGGCAGGCGGCAGACTTTGGCGGGGGTTTGTGACGGTGGCGGGACTGGGCACCCGAGCCACCGCCTTAATCGCTCGTTTCATCGCGCAAAAATGCCTGGAATCGTCGTTTTCGCCCCCTTTTAGAGGCCCGGACTGCACCGGAATTGGGCGTAAACCCGCAGAAATACGCCATTCTTCGCGGAGCTGTAAGAAAATCGCAAAAAGGCGTTGACCGACTCAGAGACGCTATCTAGAGGGCTGTTCACCGGACGGGAACGCCGCTTCGAAAGAAACGGTTCTCCTCCACCCGGTCGCCAACATAGACGGACATCAGGTCCCCGGCCTAAAAATCGGGGTGGCTTGGTTGTCCGCTTATTTCTGTCGGTGGTTCTTTGACATTGTAGGTTTAGATGAAGGGACATGTGGGCGGCGGCGTCTGCTCCCGGGGCTTCAGGGCTCGGGGTGGTAGTTTAAAATAGTCGTTACCC
>JBDSOM010000168.1:0-15879 GCA_039914785.1 Novosphingobium sp. | reverse complement strand
CGGATTCGTGGTGGCGGGCGTGTCGAACTTCACGGGGTCAGCTCCTTGCGCCGGCGAGCACTGCGCCGAGGGTTCGTTCGACGAGCGCGATCTTGAACGCGTTGTTGGCCGTAGGCTTGGCACCCGACAGCAGCCCGGCCGCGACCGCCTTGGCACCGCGGGGCACATCCGCTTCGGCCGCCTCAACCCGCCAGGGCTTGTGCGCGACGCCGCCGAGCGCGATCCGGCTGCCACCCGCGCGCTGGACGATCGCCGCGACCGAGACGACGGCGAAAGCATACGACGCCCGGTCACGCACCTTGCGGTACACGTGCACGCCGCCGACCGGACCTGGCAGGGTCACCGCCGTGATCAGTTCTCCGGGCGCGAGCGTCGTATCGATATGCGGCGTGTCGCCTGGCAGGCGGTGGAAATCGGCGATCGGAATGCTCCGCGCGGTGCCATCGGGCCGCACCGTCTCCACCACGGCATCGAGCGCTCGCATCGCGACGGCCATGTCGCTAGGGTGCGTCGCAATGCAGGCGTCGCTGCTGCCGATCACCGCGAGTTGCCGGCTGTGCCCGCCCACTGCCGAACAGCCGCTGCCTGGCTGGCGCTTGTTGCACGGCATGTTCGGGTCATAAAAATACGGGCAGCGGGTGCGTTGCAGCAGGTTGCCGGCGGTCGTGGCCTTGTTTCGCAGTTGTCCCGACGCGCCGGCCACCAGCGCGCGCGAGAGGACGCCGTAGTCGCGCCGCACGCGCGGGTCGGCTGCGAGGTCGGTATTGCGAACCAACGCACCGATCCGCAGAGTGCCGCCTTCGCCGGGCTCGATCTTGTCGAGCCCCAGGCCATTGACGTCGATCAGGTGGCCGGGCGTCTCGATGCCGACTTTCATCAGGTCGAGCAGGTTGGTCCCGCCGGCGATGAAACGGCTGCCGGGAACGCGTGCCGCAGCCGCTGCCGCTTGCGCGGCAGAAGTCGCGCGTTCGTAAGTGAACGGTTTCATGCCTTGGCTCCGGCGACTTCGGTGATCGCATCGACGATGTTCGGGTAAGCGCCGCAGCGGCAGATGTTGCCGCTCATGCGCTCGCGCAGTTCGGGCTCGCTCAGCCGCGGCCTGGCGTTGAGATCCCTGGTCACGTGACTTGGGACCCCGGCGCGGATTTCCTCCAGGACGGCCACCGCGGAGCAAATCTGTCCCGGGGTGCAATAGCCACACTGGAAGCCGTCATGCTTGACGAACGCCGCTTGCATCGGATGCAGATCGCCGGGCATGCCGAGGCCTTCGATCGTTGTTACCTGGCTGTCTTCGTGCATGACCGCCAGGCTCAGGCACGAATTGATCCGCCGGCCGTCGACGATAACGGTGCAGGCCCCGCACTGACCCTGGTCGCAGCCCTTTTTCGTGCCCGTCAGCTTGAGGTTCTCGCGCAGCATGTCGAGCAAGGTGGTGCGGGTATCGACCTCCAGATCTCGCCTGGTGCCGTTCACCGTCATCGAGACTTTCATCGTCACTGGGGCCGACCGGACCGGCGCCGGCAGCGCGGCCTCGGCCGCTGTTGCTGGAAACGGCGTGGCCACAATCGCTGCGCCTCCGGCCAACACCCCGCGGCGGGTCGCGTTGAACTGCCAGTCGTTCATGCCCGAATGCTCCAATCGTGTCGTGGAATGGTCTGCCCTACCGTCCTCAATGCGCCAGACCGACTTCCGTGCCTGCCGCCTGATCCCCGCGGAACGCCACTTCCCCGGTGCCAGCAAAAGACCGATGGCCTACCCAGCACCTGCTGGCGAGAATCCTGGCGGGCAAGGGCGGAAATCAGTCATTTCTGACCCTGATCATAGCCCCGGCGCGACATCGCAACAGCCGCAGCGATCTAATGTTCGGCATCGATTTCATCTATGCCCAAGGTTCGAGCCCGACTTTAGGGACACAGCCCCGCCGGCGCAGCATGGTGCGCCCAGATGCGTCCGATCTGCGGTTGGCAAATCGGCAAGATCGCTTTAGGGGGCCGCGCAGGCGTCGGGACAAATCCGACGCTCACTGATCGCGCCGGTGCCCCGAGAGGGGCTTAATAGGGAATGCGGTGCGGGTGAGAAATCACCCAAATCCGCGGCTGTCCCTGCAACTGTAAGCGGTGAGCGAGATACACATCGCTCCTTCGAGAGGGGGAGCAGCCACTGGGTCTAGCCAATCGGCAGACCTGGGAAGGCCGTGCATCGAGCTATGACCCGCGAGCCAGGAGACCTGCCAGCGCACCGGTCGCTCTTGCTGCGGTCCAGGGGATGGTCACGGCACGGTAATTCTCCGTCTGAGCGACGAACCATGCGGCTGGGGCCGCACGGTCCGCTCGTGACGGATGCTTTTCAGCGTCCATCCGTTCGTGCGTGCCGACCGTTCGTTCGCGCACGGCACGCCCCCGCCTTCGTTGCTCTGACGCGGGGGAATACCACGTGAACTATCGCTATCTTTCGATTCTGCTTGCCACCACCGCTACGCCTGCTTTCGCCGAGGACGCCTCGGATGTCGCGACCAGGGATGATATCGTCGTCACCGCCAGCCACGTTTCGCTGACCGCGCGAGAGATCGGCAGCTCGGTGACGGTCGTCACCGCAACGGAGTTGCGGCAAGGGCAGATCACGTTCGTCAAGGAGGCGCTGCAAGACCTTCCCGGCATCCAGATATCCAGCGACCGGCCGGGCGACCTGACCAGCGTCAGCATCCGTGGTTCGGACAACGATCAGGTGCTCTTCCTGATAGACGGTCTCAAGCTTGGCGATCCGAGTTCGACCAGCACCCAGTTCCAGTCCGACCACCTGACCTCGCGCGACATCGCCCGGATCGAGGTTCTGCGGGGCAATCAAAGCTCGCTGTACGGTTCCGACGCGATTGGCGGGGTCATCAACATCATCACGCAGCGCGCGACGGAAGACGGCTTCAAGGTCAATGCCGAGGGCGAGTACGGTTCCTACAACACGCTCAACGGCGGGGCATCGATCCTGGGCAAGACCGGCCCCGTCGATTTCCGCGTGACCGCCACCGGCTATCGCCATCAAGGCCCCTCGCTGGCCGACCCGGCGACGGCGAACGGACCTGCCGGCGAGAACGACGCCTACTGGCGCTATGGGTTCAGCGGGCGTGTCGGCGTCGCGGCCGGCGCGAACGTGGATCTACAGCTCATCAGCTTCTGGCAGGACTCGTTCTCCGATCTCGACAACACGCGCAGCGACAACTTCAACACGGTACGCAAGCGGGAGTGGTCCTATGCCGGCCAGGGGAGCTACAAGAGCGACGACGGCAAGCTCCGGGTGGAGGCGATTGCGGGGCGCTACGTGGCCCGGCGACTTTACTTCGGCACCGCGAACCGGCCGCAAGGCGATCTCTACAAGGGCACCAAGGATTCGGCCTCGCTGAACGCGAACTACGACAGCGGCGGCCTGTTCAGCGTCGCGGTCGGCGGCAACTGGGAGCGCGAGAAGACCGATCAGGTGACCAACTTCTCCGGCGACTTCCGGCGTGAGGTCACGACGAAGGCCGGTTATGCCGAACTGGCGCTCAAGCCGATCGCCGGACTGACCCTCACCGGCGCGGCAAGGATCGACGACAACAGCCGGTTCGGCACGTTCGACACCTACCGCGCTACGGCGGCCTATGTGATCGACGATGCGATTGCGGGCGGCAGCATCAAGCTGCGCGCGAGCTTCGGCACCGGGGCCAAGGCGCCGGGCCTCTACCAGCTGTTCGATCCGACTTATGGCAATCCGAACCTGAAGGTCGAAACCAGCAAGGGCGGCGATGTCGGGGTCGACATGACTTTCGGCGATGCCTTCACGGCCCAGGTTTCGTACTTTTTCGCGCGCACCCGCAACGAGATCGTGTTCGACGGATCGATCCCGCCGTTCGGCGGCTATGCCCAGTTCGGCAAGACCCGCAAATCGGGCATCGAAGTGGGGTTCCAGCTCAAGCCGACCGACTGGCTGTCGATCAGCCAGAGCTACACTTACCTCAAGGCCGAACAGGACAAGCTCGAGAACAACGTCTGGAGCGACATGGGGCGGCCCAAGCATTCGGGCAGCACCGCGGTGACGGTCAGGCCGGTCGAGCACCTCTCGGTGACGGCGCGGGCGCGGTATCGTGGGCGCAACGCATCGAGCGCTTCCGGGATCACGAAGGCCTATGCCACCGTCGATCTGCTGGGCTCCTACCAGTTGACCGGCAACGTCGAGCTTTATGCCCGGATCGTGAACCTGTTCGACAAGCAGTATCAGGCGAGCTTCGGCAAGAACGCGCTCGATCGCAGCGCCTACGGCGGCGTTCGCATCAGCTTCTGAAGCCCCGCGGGGAGGCGGAGCGATCCGCTTCCCCGCTCTCTTTCAAGGAGCGCGAGCGGGCTGCTCGCCGAGATTACAGGACACCGGACATGAAACAGCGGACCGACGCCGAGCACAACGCCAAGATGAAGAAACTCCAGGCTGCGCACGACAAGAAGCTGGCGGCCAAGACCGTCGAAAAAGGCTTGCTGATCGTCCACACCGGCAACGGCAAGGGCAAGACGTCCGCCGCGCTGGGCATGGTCGTCCGCGCGATCGGACACGGGATGAAAGTCGGGGTGATCCAGTTCGTGAAGGGCGCGATGGAAACCGGCGAGAAGGCGGTGTTCGATCGCTTCCCCGACCAGATCGAATTCAAGCCGATGGGCGAGGGCTTCACCTGGGACACGCAGGACCGCGCCCGCGACATCGCGGTCGCGCGCGAGGCGTGGGCGGAAGTGAAACGGATGATCGCCGATCCCAGCTACGACATGGTCGTCGCCGACGAGCTCAACATCGTGCTGCGCTACGACTATCTGCCGCTCGACGAAGTTCTGGCGGCAGTGGCGGCGCGCCAGCCGATGAAGCACCTCGTCATCACCGGGCGCGGCGCGCACGAACGGCTTGTCGCAATGGCCGATCTCGTTACCGAGATGACCCTGGTGAAGCATCCGTTCCGGGAGCAGAACGTGAAGGCTCAGGCCGGGGTGGAATTCTAGTGATGGCGGTGATGGAGGGCGATCTGGTGCGACATGCTGCGCGCGGCCAGCACGTAGGCCGGGCTGCCGCAAACGGTCCAGGCCTGGGGGATGACGATGCGCGGGATGTCCCGCAGCGCCGGATGATGGAGCATCTCGGTGCCCTGGTCGGTGACGCGTTCGGTCGCGCTTTCGACGATCAGGTAGTCTGGCCGAGCGGCGATCAGCTCTTCCAGGCTGAGCTGCGACAGCGGCGGGCGATCGAGCTTCGTCGCCAGATTGACCAGGCCCAGCCGCGCCATCAGATCGTCGATCAAGGTCCCCGTGCCGGTCAGGAAGCCGCGCCGCTGATAATACGCCGCCACTTTGCCTCGGCCGGAACGCGGCAGGCGGGCGAGTTCGGCCTGCATCGCCGCGATCATGGCTTCGCCGCGCGCCGGATGGCCGACGGCGGCGGCGGTCGTGCGGATCGAGACGATGATCTGGTCGAACGTGTCGGCGGTTTTCAGATCGAGCATCCGATAGTGCTGGTCCTTCAGCATGGCCATGGCGGAACTGCGCCGCGCCGGCATGCCGACGACGAGATCGGGCCGGATCGCGAGGATCTCCTCGGCCGAAGTGCCCAGAATGTGCAGGCCCCTCGCGTTCGCGGCCTGCGCCGACAATTCGGGCTTGGGCGCATTGCGCGTCAGGCCCGCGATCTGGTCGCGATCGGCCAATGCCAGGATGAGCTGATCGGCGCACATGTTGAGCGAGACGATCCGGCGCGGCTGCCCGGCGGTCGGCGGCGGCCCCGGGGCCGCCCCGGCGGTGGCGCTCGCCAGCAAAGCGGCGCACAGCGCGATCGGGCGAAGAACTTTGGAGGACAGCATAAGCGTGAATTCCTTAACGCCAGAGTCGGGCCAGGCAAGTGCCGCGCGCCCGGGAAAACCGGCCATGCCTGACCATCCCCCCATCCGGCATCGCGCGCTCGTGCCGGCGCTGGTGGTGCTGGTGATCGTGGCCGCCGTGCTGTCGCTCGGGCTGGGTGCGGTGACCTTGTCGCCCGCGCGCATCCTGGCCGTTCTGGCCGGGCGCGGCGATCCGATTGCCGCGACGATCCTGATCGACTTGCGCGTGCCGCGGACCGTGATCGGCGTGCTCGTCGGCGCGATGCTGGGGCTGTCCGGTGCGGTCCTCCAGGGGTATTTGCGCAACCCGCTGGCCGAGCCGTCGGTGCTCGGCGCGTCGAACGCCGCGGCGCTGGGGGCGGTCGCGGCGATCTATTTCGGGCTGGCGGAATGGCACGTCGCCGCCCTGCCGTTGCTCTCGATCCTGACCAGCCTGATCGCGCTCGTGCTGCTGTTCGCGCTGGCGGGGCGGTCGGAAAGTCCGTTGACGCTGATCCTGGCGGGGATCGCCGTGGCGACCCTGGCGGGGGCGGGGATCAGCCTGGCGCTGAACCTTTCGTCCAATCCGTTCGCGGCGATGGAGATCATGAACTGGCTGATGGGCTCGATCGAGAACCGATCGGTCCAGCACGTCTGGATTGCGCTGCCGTGCGTCGGGCTGGGCATCGCCCTGCTGATGATGGACCGCCACGCGCTCGATGCCCTGTCGCTGGGCGAGGATGGGGCGCGGTCGCTCGGCTTCGATCTGGGCAAGACCCGCGCCCGGATGATGATCGGCATCGCCATCGGCGTCGGCGGGGCTGTCGCGGTATCGGGCTCGATCGGGTTCGTCGGCCTGATCGTCCCCCACCTCGTGCGGCCGTTCACCGATCGCAGTCCCTCGGCCATCCTGCTGCCTTCGCTGCTCGGCGGGGCCGCGCTGCTGACGTTCGCGGACGTCGTGGTGCGCCTTGTCCCGACGACGAACGAGTTGAAGCTTGGGGTCGTGACCGCATTCCTGGGAGTGCCGGTCTTTCTGATTCACCTGCTGCGGGAGCGCCGCGTATGGTGACCGTGGCCATCGACAACCTGTCGGTCGAACTTGGCCGGCGCCGGGTGCTTGGCGGGATCAGCGCCGCGGTGAACGGCGGTGAGTTGGTCGGCATCATCGGCCCCAATGGGGCGGGAAAGTCCACGCTCGTGCGGGCGATGCTCGGCCTGATCGGGACGAGCGGCGGCACCGTCAGCATCGATGGGCGGCCGGTCGCGGACATCGCGGCGCGCGATGTGGCCAGGGCGCTCGCCTATTTGCCGCAGGGGCAGACGCTGCACTGGCCGCTGAGCGTCCAGCGCCTGGTGGCGCTCGGGCGGTTGCCGCACCTGGCCCCGATGTCGCGGCTCGGGCCCGATGACCGGGACGCCGTTGCCGCAGCCATGCGCCGCGCCGACGTCTCCCATCTGGCGGACCGCATCGCGACCGAGCTGTCGGGAGGCGAGCGGGCGCGGGTCATGCTGGCCCGCGCGCTGGCCGTCGGCGCAACGGGGCTGGTCGTCGATGAACCGCTCGCCGCGCTCGATCCGGGGCATCAGATCGATGTCATGCGCCTGCTGGCCCGCGAGGCCGAAAGCGGCGCGCTCGTCGTCGCGGTGCTGCACGACCTGACCATGGCCGCGCGGTTTTGCACCCGGTTGCTCCTGATCGATCAGGGCATGCTCGTCGCCGACGGGGCCCCCGCCGCAGTGCTTACGGCCGAGCGGCTGGAGGACGTCTACGGGATCACCGCCATGATCGACCTGGCGGGCGATTCGCCGATGGTCGTGCCGTTGCGGCGCAGCAAAGATGTGGCATCGGGCGTCGCGCCCGATTGACGCACTTTCCCGGCTCCCCTATCCAATCCGCTGCGCCAGGTTCCCCGGAGACGGGGATGAAAATGGGAACGAGGTTAAAGACCCCGGCTGCCCCTGCAACTGTGAGCGGCGAGCCATCGGACCACATGCCATTGGGAGCTTTTCCCGAGAAGGCGGTCCGAACCGGTGATGACCCGCAAGCCAGGAGACCTGCCTGACCGCAGTCGTCCTTCGTTCGGCCAGGGTGCGCCGATCGAAACGGGGTTTCCCGCCGAGACGACATCGATGGTGCGCGGATGCGCAGGGGAAGGCGAGCCTGCCGGCTGTGCCGTCCGCTGCGCGATGCGCTGATGTTGCGGAAGGAATGCCAATGAATACCAACTTTGCGCGGCAGGGCCGGGTTTCGACCCTCTGGATCCTGTTGCTGACGCTCACCAGCACGGCAACCACCCTGGCGCTCGGTTGCGCCATGCCGTTCGCGGCCCTGGCGGCCCTCGCGGCGTTGCACTTGCGGCAACGTGACGGGCTGAACCTGCTGGGGTTGGCGTGGGTCGCCAACCAGGCCGTCGGCTTCGGCCTGATGGGGTATCCGCACGATCCCAGGACGATCGCATGGGGCGTGGGCCTGGCGACGGCCGCGATCGGATCGGGCCTGGGCGCTTATGCGGCGCTCGCGCGCGTCCCGCGCCTTTCGCCGGCCTTCCGGGGAATAATCGCGCTCGTCGTGGCCTTCATCGCCTTCAAGGCCGTCGTGCTGGCCTGGGCCCTGGTTCTGGGCGGCGTGCAGACAACGCTTTCGCCGTTCTATTCCAGCCGCCAGTTCGTTCGCGACGGGGCGATCCTGATCGGGCTGCTCGCGCTCTATCATACGCTCGTCCGCATCGGACTGCCTGCGCCAGTGGTTGAACCCGCGCGCGCACGGCGAGCGGCGGCGTGAACGCCGCAGAGCACGCGGGTCCGTCTTCGTCCGAGCATCTCCGCCGGCTCACGGCCGAGAATGTCTGGCTGCGCGCGGCGCTCGAAGCCGCTCGCGACGAAGCCCGGCTGGTCCGCGAAGCGCTGCGGATCGGATCGCGGCAATGTTGAGGCGGGTCACGGATGGTCCGGCGGTGGTGGCCTGCAACACCTGCCGCAGCGGCAAGGACGCGCGCGACGACGACCACGGCGTTCGCGGCGGTGTCCGCATGGTCGAAGCGTTGCGCGCCGAGCAGGCGGCCGATCCCGCGTTCGCGAACATCGCGGTGCAGGAAATGGCCTGTTTGTTCGCGTGCAGCGATTTTTGCACCGTGCACCTGCGGGCCCCGGACAAGGTCGGCTACGTGCTCGGCAAGTTCACCCCGGATCGGGATGCCGCGCGGGCGATCCTCGAATACGCGGCGCATTATGCGCAAAGCGAGCACGGCCGCGTGCCCTTCGCCGATTGGCCGGAAGGGGTGAAGGGGCACTTCATCACCCGCACCCCGCCGCCTGGGTTCGTGGCCGAATGATCCGGTTCGATACGGCCGGGGCGTTCGCGGCAGCGCTGCACGACCTGCCGGGCCCCGATCTGGCGGCGCGTGCGGCGGCGTTGGCGCGCCAGGCTCGGCTGACCAAACCGGCCGGCGCGCTCGGCCGGCTCGAGGATATCGCGGTCTTCCTTGCTGGGTGGCAGGGCGATCCGATGCCCAAGCTGACGGCCGGGCGCATGGCGATCTTCGCGGGCAATCACGGCGTGGCGTGCCACGGGGTCAGTGCGTTTCCGCCCGAGGTCACGGCGCAGATGGTGGCCAACTTTCAAGCCGGGGGGGCGGCGATCAACCAGCTTGCCGATCATGCCGGGCTCGACCTGACAGTGGTCGCGCTGGACCTCGATTCCCCGACCGCCGACTTTACCTGCGAGCCGGCGATGAGCGAGGCCGAATGCCTCGCCGCCTTGTCGCGGGGCGCAGCGGTGGTCGAGCCGGGGCTGGATTTGCTCGCGGTTGGCGAGATGGGCATCGGCAACAGCACCGCCGCGGCGGCGCTTTGCGCGCGCAGCTTCGGCGGGGCGGCTGGCGATTGGGTGGGGCCGGGCACGGGGCTCGATGCCCTGGGCACGATGCGCAAGTCGGTGATCGTCGAGCACGCGCTGGCGCTGCACCACAAAGCGCCAAGAACCGCCCTGGAAACGCTGCGCCGGCTGGGCGGGCGGGAAATCGCGGCGATTGCCGGGGCGGTCGTGGCTGCTCGGCACTTGCGGATCCCCGTGGTGCTAGACGGGTTCATCGCCAGCGCTGCGCTCGCCCCGCTGGCCGCCGAACAGCCCGGTATCCTCGATCATTGCCTCGCCGGGCACTGCTCGGCCGAACCGGGCCATCGCCTGCTGCTCGCCCGCTTCGGCCTCGATCCGCTGCTGCAACTCGGCATGCGCCTGGGCGAGGGCAGCGGCGCGGCGGTCGCCGTATCGGTCATTCGGGCCGCGCTCGCGGCGCACAACGGCATGGCGACGTTTGCCGAAGCCCGCGTTTCCGCCGGCCTGTGAGCGCGCGTACAGTCTATCTGATGCGGCATGGCGAGCCGGTGCTGGCCGGCCGGATGCTCGGCCGCACCGATTGCGCGGTGACGCCCGCGGGCATCGCGGCATGCCGGGCGCAGGTCGGGCAGCTCGACGTGGCGTGGGTCATTTCGTCCGATCTGTTGCGGGCCAGCCGGTGCGCCGCGGCGATTGCCGACGATCTAGGCAAGCCTCATCAAGTCGACCGGCGCTGGCGCGAGCTCGATTTCGGCGAGTGGGACGGCCGGCCGAGCAGCGCGATCGATCCTGCCGCACTCGGCGACTTCTGGAACGATCCCGACGCCAACCCTCCGTCTGGCGGAGAGCGGTGGTCCGCGCTGGTCGCGCGGGTATCGGCCGCGATCGATGCGCTTGGCGGCGATCCGACCCTGATCGTCACGCACGCCGGGGCGATGCGCGCGGCGCTGCATTCGCTCTGCGGTTTCGCCCAGCCGCAGCTGTGGGCAATCGACCTGCCTTACGCCTGCGTGCTCGCGCTGCGGATATGGCCGGGCGAGCACCGCTCCGGGCAGATCGTGGCGCTGTGGCCGTGAGGGGCCTGATCCTGGCGCTGCAGTTCCTGACCCGTCTGCCGACCCCGCGCGTCTCGGCCGACGAACAGGCTTTCGCGGCCAGCATGCGCTGGTTCCCGGTAGCCGGCCTGGTGGTGGGCGCGATCGTGGCCGTGGTGTCGACAGGCGGCGCGTTGATTGACCGCTGGTTGTCCGCACTTCTGGCTTTGATCGCCTGGGTGTGGGTTACCGGCGCGCTTCATCTCGATGGATTGGCCGACCTCGCGGACGCTCGCGGGGCGGCGCATGGGGACCGGAAACGACTGTTGTCGGTGCTTGCCGACCCGCATGTCGGCAGCTTCGGCGTGGTCGCGATCGTCCTGCAACTGGCCGCAAAGCTGGTCCTGCTCCACCTCATACCCCCCCAACAGGTCCTCGCCCTGGCCCTGGTCCCCGCGTTGGCGAGGGTCGGCCCGCTGGTTTGGACTCGCTGGCTGCCGCCCCTGCGCGAAGGCCTTGGCGCACGCTTTTCCGGGGTAATCCGGCCGATCGACCTCCTGCTCTGGACGGTCGCTTGCCTCGGCGCAGGCTGGGTTTCCCCCCCATTGATCGCCGCGCCGGTCCTGATCGCGTGCTGGTGGCTATGGCTCCGCCGCGCCCTGGGCGGGGTATCCGGCGATTGTCATGGTGCCGGTATCGAACTCGTCGAAACCGGCCTGCTCCTGGCTCTCGTAATCGGCGCAAAGCTCGGGTGACCGGGGGCTGGACCTATCATGGCGGCAGGCTGGCCGCGGCCCGCGCGGTGTTTGGCGATCACCCCGGCCCGTGGATCGATCTGTCGACGGGGATCAATCCAGACCCATGGCGCGAAGTCGATTCGGTTGAAATCGACTGGCAACGCCTGCCGGAAGAGGGTGCCCTCAGAGACCTTGAGGCCGCGGCCGCGAACCACTTTGGTGCCGATCCGGCCAACGTCGCGGCCTTGCCCGGCACGGAGATAGGGCTCCGTCTTCTCGGAGATTTGCTGACCGGGCCGGCCGAATATCGGTGGCCCAGCTACCGCACCCATGCCGAGATATTCGCCAGCAGCGAACCTGTTCGCGGCATTGCGCCCAAAGGATCGGGCGCGCGGCATCTCGTGCTCGCCAATCCCAATAATCCCGATGGTCAACAGCTGCCGGCCGCTCGCCTCCTGGACCTGCTGAGCGAGTTGCATGATCACGGCGCATGGCTGATTGTCGACGAAGCCTTTGCCGACGCAAATCCACGCGAAAGCCTCACGCCCCACGTTTCGGACGATGCGCCGCTTGTCGTGTTCCGGTCCTTCGGCAAGTTCTTCGGCCTGGCCGGCGTTCGGCTGGGCTTCGTGCTGGGGCCGTCTGAAATCGTCGCGGCGTGTCGAGCGCGCCTGGGCGCGTGGCCGGTGTCGTCCGCGGCCATCGCGATCGGCGCCGCTGCTTACCGCGACCACGAATGGATCGCTGGCACGCGCGCCGCGCTCGCCGGGAAAGCGGCCGAGCTCGATGCGCTGCTGAGCGGCCATGGCCTGGCCGCAATGGGCCAGTGTCCGCTGTTTCGTCTCATAAAAACGAGTGATGCCGCCGAGGCGTTCGAACGTTTGGCGCGGCAGGCGATCTTGACGCGGCCCTTCGACTACAACCCTGAGTGGCTGCGCATCGGCTTGCCGCGCGATGAGGATGAGTGGGCACGACTGGACCGAGCATTGTCGCGTGGGTGAGCCGGTAGCGCTGGTGGCACTCGCGCTCGATGCTGCGATCGGCTGGCCGGCTGGGCTTTATCGCCTTGTCGGCCACCCTGTTGGCGCATTTGCGGCGATCATCGAGCGCTGCGAGGCCGGACTCAATATGCCGGCTTGGAGCTTTGCCCGTCGGCGTCTGGCCGGTGCGGCGACAGTCGTCGTCTTGATCGGTGTGGTGGGAGTAGCGACGCTAGCGATCGAATGGTCGTTGCTGCATGTATTTGGTCAGTGGGCCTGGCTAGGCACTGCAGTCCTGGCATTTCCGGGGTTGGCGCAACGCAGCCTGTTCGACCATGTCAGAGCGGTGCATTTTGCCTTGTCGCACCAAGATATAGCGCAAGCCCGTTCGGCGGTCGGCATGATCGTGGGGCGCGACGTCGCGAGCCTCGATGAAGGCGGTGTGTCGCGCGCGGCGATCGAGAGCCTGGCCGAAAGCTTCTGCGACGGCGTCGCCGCGCCACTTTTCTGGCTCTTTGCGCTCGGTCTGCCCGGCATTTGGGTCTACAAAGCGATCAACACCGCCGACAGCCTGATCGGCCACCGTGAAGCGCGCTGGCGCGCCTTCGGCTGGGCGGCGGCGCGATTGGACGATCTGCTCAACCTGGTGCCGGCCCGCCTCGCTGGAACCGTGATCTGTGTGATCGGCGGCGGTTGGAACGTCATGTGGCGGGATGCGGGAAAGCATGAGTCACCCAACGCCGGCTGGCCCGAAGCCGCGATGGCCGGTGCGCTCCACGTCCGTCTCGCGGGACCGATCGCCTATGACGATGTGTTCGCCGACAAGCCGTGGATCGGGGAGGGCGGCGATGAAGCCACAGTCCGCGATCTGGGGCGGTCGCTCACAATCTACCTGCGCGCTTGCCTGGCGCTGTGGCTCATTGCAGGAACTGTCGCATGGGCGCTGTGATGTTGCAGGGAACCGGCTCGGATGTCGGCAAGTCGGTTCTCGTGGCCGGGCTCTGCCGCGCCTTCGTCAAGCGGGGGCTGCGAGTGATGCCGTTCAAGCCGCAGAACATGTCGAACAACGCCGCCGTCACCATCGATGGCGGCGAGATCGGCCGAGCCCAGGCTTTGCAGGCGCTGGCCTGCAAAGTGCCGGCGCATACCGATATGAATCCCGTCCTGCTGAAGCCGCAGGCGGATCACACGTCGCAATTGATCGTTCACGGCAAGGTCCGGGGCACACTGTGGTCGGGCAATTTCCGCGCGGGGCGCGGCGCGCTGCTTGGCGAAGTGCTGGAAAGCTACGGCAGATTGCAGGCGCAGTGCGACGTCGTCGTCGTCGAGGGCGCGGGTTCGCCCGCAGAAATCAACCTCAGGGCTGGCGACATCGCCAACATGGGATTCGCGCGAGCGGCCCAGGTTCCGGTCGTCCTGATCGGCGACATCGACCGGGGCGGGGTCATCGCCGCCGTCGTCGGCACCAAGGCGGTGCTCGACCCGGCCGACGCCGCGATGATCTGCGGCTTCATCATCAACAAGTTCCGCGGCGATCCGGCGTTGTTCGCGGATGGCTATCGCCAGATCGAGGAGCTGAGCGGCTGGCGCGGCTTCGGCCTCGTTCCCTGGCTCCCCGCGACCGGTCGCTTACCGAGCGAGGATGCGGTGCGGCTGGAACGGCCATCGCCGATATCGGGCGGGCGGATCATCGTGGCCTGTCCGATCCTCCCGCGAATCTCCAACTTCGACGATCTTGATCCCTTGAAGCTGGAGCCGCAGGTCGAACTGGTCATGGTCCCGCCCGGTCAGCCGATCCCCGTGGCTGCCGCACTCGTCGTGCTGCCCGGGTCGAAGGCGACCTTGGCCGACCTTTCGGCGATCCGCGAGCAAGGGTGGGACATCGATATCCTGGCCCACCACCGCCGTGGCGGCCTCATCCTGGGGCTATGTGGGGGCTACCAGATGCTCGGCATGCGCGTGAGGGATCCTCGGGGTCTGGAAGGCCCGCCGGGTCAAGCGCTCGGCCTCGGGCTGTTGGATGTGGAAACCGAGCTGACGCCGAACAAGGTGTTGGGACATGTCGCGGGTGAAGCACTTGGTGCCAGGTTCCACGGTTATGAAATGCGCATGGGCCGAACCTCGGGACCTGGCTTGCGACGTCCTTTCGCGATCCTGTCCGATGGCCGTCCGGACGGCGCCATCAGCGATAATGGGCGCGTGCTGGGAACTTATGTCCACGGCGTGCTGGCCCACGCGGCGCAGCGGACCGCGCTTCTGGCCAAGCTTGGCATGGCGGCAAGCGGCGCGGACTACGACACCGCAGTCGATAATGCGCTCGACGAGATTGCTGACGGATTGGAACAACATCTCGATATCGGGGGGCTGATAGCTTTGGCCAGGCGGGCGAAGTGACTGACCAGTTTCAGCCGGTCATACGCTCCCTGTTCGTGCTCGGCGGCGCGAGGTCGGGCAAAAGCCGTTACGCGCAGGCAAGGGCAGAAGCCTCACCCCTCGACCTGGTCTTCGTAGCGACCGCGGAGCCGTTCGATGATGAGATGGCCGAACGCATAACCCGCCACCAGGCGGACCGCGGTCCACGCTGGTCGACCGTCGAGGCGCGGATCGAACTTGCGGGCGCAATCTTGGAGCACAGCCGACCGGATCGCCTGCTGCTTATCGATTGCCTCACCCTGTGGACCTCTAACCTCATGCTGAGCGGACGAGACATCACGGTTGCAACCGAGGAGTTGCAGCGTGCAATCTCGACTGCTGCAGGACCCATCATATTTGTCGCCAACGAGGTCGGGCTGGGCATCGTGCCCGACAACGCCCTGGCTCGCCGCTTCAGAGATGAGGCCGGCCGCATCAACCAAGCGGTGGCGGTATCGGTGGATGAAGCGCAGCTCATTGTGGCCGGGCTGCCAGTACGCCTCAAGTGAAGATCGGTTTGATCCTGCGGGTCATCGCCTCCGCAGCGGGCAGGCATCAGCCGTAAGCAGCGGTCCCAAACGGTTGCATCAGCGCCGCATCGTCGGTGGAGTGGGTTGGGCAGAGCTGGAGGAGGTGGTGCACGCGAGGCCGCGACGGTGCCGCCTACAGGCCGCTAAGTGCGGGTGCAGCGCTGCGCCGGCCAGCCCTGCGGCTTCGCTATCGGCGTGGAAAAGGTGCCCCGAGGGAAATGAAAAAAGGGCAAAAGTCCGCTTGACCAAAGCCGAAGTCCTTCATATATGCCCCCTACCAACGCGGGACCGAGAGCATCGGACTGCAGCGTTGGTCGCCAAGATACACGGACAACGCCTCTCCGATCATAGGATTGGGGAGTGATGGTTGTCCGCTTATTTCTGTCGGTGGTTCTTTGACATTGTAGGTTTAGATGAAGGGACATGTGGGCGGCGGCGTCTGCTCCCGGGGCTTCAGGGCTCGGGGTGGTAGTTTAAAATAGTCGTTACCC
>JBDSOM010000180.1:0-3935 GCA_039914785.1 Novosphingobium sp. | reverse complement strand
TTCAAGGATTACATACATGCGCAAGATCGTTCTCGCTGCCGCCGTTGCCGGCGCCGCTCTCGCCCTCTCGGCTTGCTCGCAGAAGGCTGAAGACACCGCTGCTTCGACCGCTGAAGCCACCGAAGCTGCTACCGATGCTGCTGCCATGGCGACTGACGCTGCCGCTACCGCAACCGACGCTGCTATGGCTGCTTCGGGCGCTGCTACGGAAGCTGCTGCTGCCGCTACCGGCGCTGCTGATGCCGCTGCTGCCGCTTCGGAAACCGCCAAGAAGATGTAATTTTCGCTTCGGCGAATTACTCAGGATCGGGCGCGCCGGGACTTGTCCCGCGCGCCCTTTTCTTTGGGCGCTATCCGCAAGCCCCAGCCGGTGGATCGCGCCTCAGCGTCACGACCGCGTCGTAAGCCGTGCCGTTCCAGACTTCCACCGCGATGCTCCGTCCGCACTGCGGATCGACCTGGAACGACCACTTCAGGCTGTGATCGCGGCTATCCGCATTCGCCGCGGCGAGCGGCAGCGGGTCGCTCTCCGGCTCCGACCGCCGGCGCGCCAGGCCCGCGCATTCCGCCACACGGCCCGAAATCATCTCCGGCGGCGCGCCCAAGTCAGACGCCGGCGCTTCGTCGCGCACCAGCCATTTCCAATCGCCTTTCTTCTGGCGCTGCCACACGGCCAGATAGTCGCCGCTTGCATCCCCGCGCGTCCACGCGCCCCGGCTGACCGCGTAACCGCCATCGCAGCTTAGCCACACGGAGCGCGCCTGCCACCGCGTCGGGGCCGCTGGCGGCGCCTGCCGCTTGAGCCAGGCATCGGCAGCGACCGCGCGGGGGGCGAACAGCACGGCATTCGTTGCCGCAAGCTTGCGCAACGCCTCGCGCTCACCCTTTTCGCGAGCGATCCGGCTGAGGGCGAGGTCGGCGGCGATGACCGCGCTGGGATCGGCGTAGTCGTTATGCGGCCGGCCCGCCCGACCCTCACCGCGCGGTTGCGCGGCGGCGGTCGTCGCCAGCCCGAGAATCAGCACGACGCCCGCCACGATCCGCATCAGATCGTGCCGTCCGGCAGTGGCCTGCCTTCGTTGCGGAAGGCCGCGACGATCGTGTTCCGCAGCAGGACGGCGATCGTCATCGGGCCCACGCCGCCCGGCACCGGAGTGATCGCGCCGGCGACCGTGCTGACGTCCGCAAAATCGACATCGCCGACCAGCCGCCCTTTTCCGCCCTCTTCCTCGGGCGGCAGGCGGTTGATCCCGACGTCGATCACGGTCGCGCCGGGCTTGATCCAATCGGCCTTGACCATTCCGGGCCTACCGACCGCCGCGACGACGATGTCGGCCCGCTTGACCACGTCGGGCAGATCGCGCGTGCGGCTGTGCGCCACCGTAACGGTGCAGCTTTCGCCGAGCAGCAATTGCGCCATCGGCTTGCCGACCAAGATCGAGCGCCCGATCACCACCGCATCGAGGCCGGACAAGCTTCCCAGCCGGTCCTTGAGCAGCATCAGGCAGCCGAGCGGCGTACAGGGCACGAGCCCCGGCAGGCCGAGCGCCAAGCGTCCGGTGCTGACGGGGGTCAAGCCATCGACGTCCTTGCCGGGATCGATCCGCTCGACCACCGCCTGCTCGTCGAGGTGCTTCGGCAGCGGGAGCTGGACCAGAATGCCGTCGACGGCGGGATCGGCGTTGAGCTGATCGACCAGCGCCAGCAGCGCGTCCTGCGATGAATCCGCGGGCAGCTTGTGCTCGAAGCTCGCCATGCCGGCGGCGAGCGTTTGCTTGCCTTTCGAGCGGACGTAGACCTGGCTTGCGGGATCCTCGCCGACCAAGACCACCGCCAACCCGGCCTTGCGCCCGGCGACCGCTGCGAACGCCGCGGCGTGCTCGGCCACGCGGGCACGCAAGGTTTCGGCAAACGCCTTGCCGTCGATGAGCGTAGCGCTCATGCGGCGGCGGCCGACAGCGCGAGGTTGCGCAACACGATCTGCAGGATCGTCAGGCCAATGATCAGCACCATCGGCGACAGGTCGAGCGTCCCGGTATCGGGCATGAACCGGCGGATCGGGCGCAGCACCGGCTCCAGCAGCACGTTGACCGCGCGCCAGATCGCCGCGACGAAATCGTTGCTCATGTTCACGACGTTGAACGAGATGAGCAGGCTCATCACGAACTGGACGATGACCAGCGCAACGACGATCGAGATCAGGTATCCGACAATTTCATAGAGCGTGATAAACAGCACCGGCGCGGCCTTTCGGGGGTAGCGGAGCCGCGCTGATAGCCGAGCGCAGGGCCAACTCGCAAGCAGGCTGCTGGCGCGATGGTTCAGGGCTGCAGAGTCGAGCGTTCGATGTGCCAGCGCAACTGTTCAGGCGTCGCGCCGTCGACGTCGTTCACCCGGCGCAGGGTCACCCGTCCGGCCAGGTGATAGGGCTGGTTCGCCTTGGTCAGCCCGGTGATCGTCACCGGCACTTCGTAGTACGAGGACCCCGCCGCGCCATCCTGCTCCCCGGTCCCTACGGTGACGTCGACGATGCGGTACTTATCCCAGGCAGCGGCGAAAGCCGCCGGGCTCAGCCCGCTTTGCGCCCCGAATTGGCCGAACACGCTGCGGGCCGCGGCCCAATCGTGGCGCTCCAGCGCCGCGCGCCAAAACGCCAGCGCGTGGGTCGGGTCGCGGTCGGTCGGGCCGGGAAGCGGGCTCGCGGCCGTCACCGGGCGAATGGACGGCGGGGGAGGTGGCGCGGGAGTTGGGGTCGGAGCTGGCGCGGCAGAAGGGGCCGGCATGATCGCCGCGACGGGTGTGGCCACTGGCGGCGGGGCCACCTGCTGCGGGGACTCGGGGGCTTTGTCGCACCCGGCGAGCTGCGAGGTCAGGGCGAGGGCCACCGCGGTGGCAATGGTATGGCGCGTCATACCGTCAGGACGCACCAAACCGGGCGGCGTTCCTCAAGGCGGAGGGACTGGCCCGCGAATCCCAGATGGTCTAGCCTGCGCGAATGAGCGTGCCCGCGCCACGCGAGGTGAAGAATTCGAGCAGCATCGCGTGGGGAACCCGTCCGTCTAGGACCACCGCCGCTTCGCACCCGGCCTCCACCGCGTGGACGCAGGTTTCGAGCTTGGGGATCATCCCGCCCGAGATCGTGCCGTCCTCCTGCAGCCGGGCGATGTCGGCCGGGGTCAGGTCGGTCAGCAGGTTCTTGTCCTTGTCGAGCACCCCGGCGACGTCGGTCAGCAGGAACAGCCGCTTGGCCCCCAATGCCGCGGCGATCGCGCCGGCCATCGTGTCAGCGTTTATATTGTAAGTCGCGCCATCCGCCCCCGCCGCGATCGGGGCGATCACCGGGATCATCCCGGCGGCGCAGACCGTTTCGAGAATCGAGGTGTCGAGGGTCTCGGGCTCGCCGACAAAGCCGAGATCGACCGCCTGTTCGATCAGGCTACCCGGATCTATCGTCGTGCGCTGGACCTTTGAGGCCGTGACCAAGCCGCCGTCCTTGCCCGAAATGCCGATCGCCTTGCCCCCGGCCCCGGCGATCCATCCGACCAGTTCCTTGTTGATCGATCCGCACAGGACCATCTCGGCGATCTCGGCGGTGGCCTTGTCGGTCACGCGCAAACCGTCGATGAACCGCGATTCGACCCCCAGCTTCTTGAGCATCGCGCCGATCTGCGGACCGCCGCCGTGGACCACGACGGGGTTAATGCCCACGGCCTTCAGCAGCACGATGTCGAGCGCGAAATCGTGCGCCAGCGCCGGATCGCCCATCGCATGGCCGCCGTACTTCACCACGAACGTGCACCCGGCATAGCGCTGCAGGTACGGCAGCGCTTCGATGAGGGTTTCGGCCTTGGTCAGGTCGCCGGGAGGAGTCGGATCGTTCGTCATGGCTCGGCTTTACCCGCCGTCACGGGGAATTGAAGCGTTTTCGATGCGTT
>JBDSOM010000123.1:0-14816 GCA_039914785.1 Novosphingobium sp. | reverse complement strand
CGGCGAGGCGCGACTTGGCGATGGGGCCGGTTACGATCCCGCACGCCTGGCCGGTGACGGCGAGGCCGGCCGCCGCGGTCAGCGAGGCCAGGGCGATCTGCGCGCCGGCGCGGGTCGGCTCGCCCGGGGCGTAGTCGCCGTCGGGCCCAACAAGAACGGGCAGGGCGAAGGTGAAGGCTGCAGCGGCTTCGGCTGGGTCATCGATCAGCCGGACCGGAACCTCAAGTCCGCGTGAGGTTGCTGCGGCTGCCAGGATGCGCGCGCCGCCGACCGCGAAAAACGGGACCGCCCGCCCAGCGTCCGCGCCGCGCAGTTCCAGCCAGGCTTGCGCGAGCAGTTCCGGCCCGACGCCCGCCGGATCGCCTAACGAAACAGCGAGCGGGGCACTCATGCGGGAGTTACCGGCATAGCGGACTTACTGGTAATCGATGATCGCGTCGCGCCGCAGATCGCGCAGATACATTTGCGCGCGCTTGTTGACGCGTTCGTCTTCCATCTGGGCCATCAGGTCGTCGAAGCTCGGGCCGTCGTTGGCCTTGGGATCATCGCGGCCGCACAGCATCAGCACGCGCACGCCTTCCTTGATCGTGCCGAACGGCGGGGAGGTCTGGCCGATCTGCAGGTCGAGCATTGCCTGGAGCAGCGGCCCCGGCAGATCGCGCGCCTTGACCTGATCGTTGGCGACGACTTGCGCGCCGACGCTCTGGGCCACCGCATCGACCGCGCCGCAGCCTTGGGCGGTCTTCATCGCGGCGGCGAACTCGGCGGCGCGCTTGGTGGCGTCGGCCTCGCTCATGCCGGGGGGGAAGTTGATTGCGACCTGCTTGAGGCTGAGGATCGCATCGCGCGGATCGGCGGTCAGCACCTGGCGCTTGTCGATCATGTAAAGGATCGAGAACCCGCCGCTGACTTCGACCGGGCCGACCAACTGGCCGGGTTGGACTTCGCGCGCCACGGTGCCAAGCTCGGCCGGAAGCTGCGCCAGGCGGATCCAGCCCAGGTCCCCACCGACCGCTGCGGTCGAGGCTTCAGAGTACTGGCGGGCGTAAGCCACGAAACTGCCACCTTCGCGCAACTGGGCGATGATGCGCTTGCCGTTCTCGAGCACCGCGGCCTTGCTTTCGGGGGTTGCCGACAGGAAGATCTCGCCGAGGCGGTATTCCTCGGTGCCCTTGGCTGCCTTCAGGCGCTCGATCACTTCCTTCACTTCTTCTTCGGACACGTTGATGAACGGCTGGACGTTGCGGCGCAACAGGCGCTGCCAGGCGAGCTCGCCGGTGATCTGGCGCTTGAGCGAGCTGGGCGAGGAGCCGATCTTGACCAGATAGGCATCGAGCGAAGGCACGCTCTGCTTGAAGCTCTGCTGGGCGACGCGCGCGTAAGTCTGTTCGACTTCGGCGTTGCTGATCTCGATCTTGTTGGCGAACGATTCCTGGATCTGCAGGGTTTCGTCGATCAGGTTGCGCAGCACTTGCAGCTTGAGCCGCGACAGCTCTTCGGCGCTGGGCTTGTTGTCGTTGGCGGCGAGGATCAGGGCCAGCCGCTGCTCGACGTCGGTGCCGGTGACGATGTCGCCGTTGACGACCGCGGTGGGGCGGCGAAAGTTGGGATCTGGCGTGGCGAACAGCCTGACGTTGTCGGGGATGTTCAGCGCGCCCTGGACCGACGAGGGCCCCTGCGAGGAGGCCGAAGCATCCTGCGTGGCGGCAGCGCTGGGCGGAGCAGGGGGGGCGTCTTGGGCGCCGGCGGAAATGCCGGTGAGCGCCGCGCCGAGCGAGGCGGCGATGCCGAGGCCGAGCGCCAAACGTTGTGCCCAACGTTCAGAAGGCAGGGGACCAGAAGGCATGGGGCCAAAAGGCGTGGGGCCAAAAGGCATGGAGCCAAAAGGCATGGAGCCAAAAGGCATGGAGCGTCCTGAAATTGACTTGCGGAAGATGGTTTTCACGCGGGCTTCATTCCTGTCTGCGGCGCAAGCTGATCCGGCCGTCCTGTGCGGCGGGATGACTTCGGACGCCTTAACCGAAGCTGTAGGGGCCGATAGCGCGTTTAACCGGGGCTGCCAATTGAAACGCGCGAGTTCTCCCCCTCGCTAGGGCGCTCTTCTCCTTACCAGGAGCCGGCGGCCGCTCGGCTCAGCGCCGGAAGCCGATATTGCGCAGCGCGAAATGGAGTTGGTAGGTGTTGCCGCGCTGGGCGTCGCCGGTGGTCACGTAGTCGCGGCGCCAGGTGAAGGCGATTTCCATGCAGTCGTCCTGGTAGGCCGCGCCCAGGCGGGTGCGCAGCGCCTGGAAGCCGTCCGAGACCAGCGTCGGGTCTTCGTCCTTGTTGGTCAGATTGAACACGCCGGAGCCGAACACCGACCAGTACTTGGCGAACGACACGCGGCCCGACAGGCGCAGTTCCTCGCGGTCGCGCAAGTCCTCCAGCCCGGCGGTGATGTCGCGGTCGAGCCGCAAGTAACCGACTTCGAGGTAGGTCCGCTGGCTGCCGATCGTCGCGTCGACCTCGTTGCGGCGGAACGCGAGGCTGCTCTTGTCGATGCGGAAGCGGTGGGTCAGCTTGAAGAAGTCGCGATAGCGCACCTCGGTCCGCCCGACGATGTCGGAAAAGCGGTCGTTCAGCCCGGTGCCGGTGGGGAACAAGGCGGGCTTGGCGGACAGCCGGTAGGACTGGCCGACCGTGGTCGCGATGCGCCATTTCGGACGTTCCCACTGCCAGTCGAACCCGTAAGTCACCCGCGCCCCGTCCTCGACCCGGTCGTAACCGGGGAAACGGTTGAGCGCGAACAGGTTGCTGTCCTCGAGCTCGATCGCGCGGGCGTCCTCGTTGGGGATGGCCAGGTTGCGGATCGGCGGGGTCGCCACGAATTGCACGCGCGGGGTGAACACCTGGGTGCCGCCCATGAAGCTGCCGACGAACGGCCATTTGACGTCGACCGCGCCGATCGCGATGCCGCGGCCCTGCCAGCCGGAGCTGCCGGCGTAAGCGGGGTTCGACAAGGCATTGTCGTCGGAGTGGTAGACGTCGCCGCGGACCAGCGCGGTGAGCGTTATCTCCTGGCCCATGCCGGACAGCTTGCGCAGGCTCCACTTGGCGCTGGCGAACGCGCGCTGCGTATCCTGGCCGGTGGTGCGGGTCAGCGCCAGGCTGTTGGCCTGAAGCTCGATTTGTCCGCCGAGCAGCGGATCCTTGAGCCGGCGGCGGTAATCGATCAACGGCAGCGCGATCGGCTGCTGGCCCTGGTCGTCGGTGAAGAGCGTGCCGTTGGGGAGCCGGACCGGGAGCCGCAAGGTTTGCGCCGCCCACCCGGAGATCGACAGATAGCTGCTGCTGTCGATCCGCTCGACATCGAACATCGAGCGCAACCGGTCGTCGCGACTGATGTCGTAACGGCGCAGGAACGTGCGGTCGCTGGCCAGGCGGCCCGAGAAAGTCACGCTCCAGTTCGGATCGAGCTGGAACTTGCCGTTGGCGAAGACATAGCCGCGGAACTCGTCGCTCCGCCCGGTGCTGACGCCGCCGATCGGGATGACCTCGCTGCGCGTGGCGTAGCCGGTGATCTGGTAGGCGCCCCGTTCGGTCAGCGCGCGGTATTGCGCCGAGATCATCGGCAAGGCCTTGGTATAGACATAGCCGGTGACCGCGATGTCGCGGTTATCGTTGATCCGGTGGTAGTACGTCTCGTTGATTTCGACGCCGTTGGAGGCCGACAAACGCAAGTCGGGGATCAATGGTCCGGAAACCGCGCGGCCATCGGTGGTGACGACCAGGCCGGGCAGCGGGATCAGCCGCACGCCGAACAGTTCGAGCCGGGCACCGTTGAAACGCACCGTCTTCTTGCCGGGATCGTAGATGACCTGACGCGCGGTGATCCGCCAGCTCGGGCGCTTGGGGCAGCCGGCCGCATCTTCGACCTCGCAGCCGGTATAGGCCGCGCGCTCCAGGATGACGGTGCCGTTCGCGGCACGCGTGCCCCGCTCGGCAGCCAGGCGTCCGCCCTCGCGCAAGGCCAGCAGCATGTTTTCCATCGCCCCCGCCTTGAGCTCGTCGGTCAGTTCCAGCTTGTCGACATAGAGCTGGTTGCCGTCGGCATCGACGAAGCGGATGTTGCCATTGGCGACGATCTGACCGCTCTGGCGGTTCCAGGTGACCGTATCGGCGCGCACCGTCTGGCCATCGCGGCGCAGCACGACATTGCCGATCGCGGTGACGACCTCGCTGTCCTGCTGGTATTCGAGCTTGTCGGCCTCGAACCCGATCTGGTCGTTCTGGCCGTTCTGGCCGTCCGGGCTGGGGTTGCTCGGTGCGGCCGCGGGCGCGGTGCCCGCCGGAAGCTCCTGCGCGAAAGCCGTGCTCGTGCTCAGCGACGTTCCCGCCAGACACACGGTCAGGACCGCAGCGGCGGCGATTCGCCAGCGCAGCAAGCGGCGGACAGGGGCTTGCAGCAGGCGCTGCGGGTCGGGGAGCATGGGTTGCCTATCGCATTGCCCGCGCTTAACTGCAATCCGCTGCGGTGCCGCCATCAACGTCTTGTCGCGGATAGTCATTCGCTCGGGAGCTCACATGAAAATCGAATTTGCGGAAGTCCCCGCCGGTATCGTCGCGGTGATCGTCGATCAGGACGCGCTGCCGGCCCAACTCGAGCCCGTCGTGGCCGAAGGCGCGAAGGCGACGCGCTTCGCCGGCAAGCCGGGCCAGGTGTTCGAAACCTTCGTGGTGCGTGATGGCCAGGCCGTCCGCGTTGCCCTGGCCGGGGCCGGCGAGAAGTCCGCGAGCGGCCGTACCGCCAACCTCGAACGCGCGGGGGCGAGCCTCGTCGCGCGGTTCCTGACCTCGGGCGAGACCACGCTGACCCTGGACCTTACCGGCAGCGCGCTGGCCCCCGACGAGGTCGCCGCGGTGCTGCTCGGCGCGCGGCTGCGGGCATGGCGCTACGACATTTACCGCACCACGCAGACCGACGAGCAGAAGCCCTCGCTCGCCCTGATTCGCGTCGTCGGCGCCCCCGCCGGCGGCACCGAAGCCTGGGCCGCCGAAGCCGCATTGGCCGACGGCGTCGAGTTCACCCGCGAGCTCGTGACCGAGCCCGCCAACGTCATCTACCCCGAAAGCTTCGTCGCCCGCTGTCAGGAACGACTGGCCGGCACCGGCATCGAGATCACCGTGTTGGGCGAGCCCGAGATGCGCGCGCTGGGCATGGGGGCGCTGCTGGGCGTCTCGCAAGGCTCGCCCCGTCCGCCGCGGCTGATCGCGATGAAGTGGAATGGCGGCGTGGCCGGCGAAAAGCCGACTGTCTTCGTGGGCAAGGGCGTGACGTTCGACACCGGCGGCATCTCGATCAAGCCCGCCGCCGGCATGGAAGACATGAAGTGGGACATGGGCGGCGCGGGCGCGGTGGCCGGCACGATGCTGGCCCTGGCGCGGCGCGGGGCCAAGGCGAACGTGATCGGCGTCTGCGGCCTGGTCGAGAACATGCCCGATGGCAACGCGCAGCGCCCCGGCGATGTCGTCACCTCGATGTCGGGGCAGACGATCGAAGTGATCAACACCGACGCGGAAGGGCGCCTGGTGCTGTGCGACGTGCTTACCTGGGTGCAGCGGGAGCACGCCCCGGCGCAAATCGTCGACCTGGCCACACTGACCGGCGCGATCATCGCGACCCTGGCGCATGAATACGCCGGCATTTTCGCCAATGACGACGACCTGGCGGACAAGCTGACCGCGGCCGGGCAGTTTTCGGGCGACAAGCTGTGGCGGCTGCCGATGGGGTCGGTCTACGACAAGATGATCGACAGCCCGATCGCCGACATGAAGAACGTCGGCGCGCGCTTTGGCGGCTCGATCACCGCGGCGCAGTTCCTCAAGCGCTACATCGACAAGGGCACCCCCTGGGCACACCTCGACATCGCCGGGATGGTCTGGGCCGACAAGCCCGGCGCGACCTGGGACAAAGGCGCGACCGGCTACGGCGTGCGGCTCCTGGATCGCTATGTTCGCGATAATCTAGAGAAATAGGGGACAGAGTTCGGTGAGGGTCGATTTTTACCAGCTAAGTCGCGACCCCGCCGAACTTGCGCTGCCGTTGATCGCCCGCGCGACGCTGCAGGCGGGCGAGCGGCTGCTCGTGGTCTCGGGCGACGAGGCCCAGCTTGGCCGAATCGACGAGGCGCTGTGGACCCGCCTGCCTGAAAGCTTCCTCGCCCACGGCCGCGCCGGCGAGGGCCACGCGGCGCGGCAGCCCATCCTGCTCTCCGCGGAAACCACGCCCGCCAATGATGCCAGGTACCTGGCGATCGCGGATGGCGCGTGGCGTGAAACGTCGTCGGAAGATCAGGGCGAGACTTTCACCCGGGTGTTCTACCTGTTCAACGACGCGACGCTGCAGGCCGCGCGTGACTGCTGGCGAATGCTCGGCACCCGTGACGGCCTCGAGCGCCGCTTCTGGAAGCAGGACGGCGGCAAGTGGGTCGAGGGCCCCTGAGCGCAAACCTTGCCCCGTCGCCCAATCCCCGCTAGGGGCGCGCCACTCTTCAAAAGACATCAATTTCGCAAGGACGACAGCAATGGCGGTTACCCGCACCTTTTCGATCATCAAGCCCGACGCGACCCGTCGCAACCTGACCGGCGCCGTCACCAAGATGCTGGAAGAGGCTGGCCTGCGCGTCGTCGCTTCGAAGCGCATCCAGATCAGCCGCGAACAGGCCGAAGGCTTCTACGCCGTGCACAAGGAACGCCCGTTCTTTGGCGAACTGGTCGATTTCATGATCAGCGGCCCGGTCGTCGTCCAGGTGCTCGAAGGCGAGAACGCGATGCAGGCGAACCGCGACATCATGGGCGCCACCAACCCCAAGGACGCGGCCCCCGGCACGATCCGCAAGGAACTGGCCGAGAGCATCGAAGCCAATTCGGTGCACGGTTCGGACAGCGATGAGAACGCCGCGATCGAGATCGCCTATTTCTTCAAGCCCGAAGAAATCGTCGGCTGATCTGGCTGCGAACGCACAATGAAGGCCGCTGGAGCGATCCGGCGGCCTTTTCTTTTGCGGCGCGTGGATTATCTCTGGCCCAAAGAGGAGACTGGCGATGCAAGGCTTGGGTGAAACCGCGGGCGAAAACTGCCCGTTCGAGTTCAACTTCGATCCGGCGACGTTCAAGGCCGGCGACACGATCAGCTACCGCGTGACCGGCAGCCTTGAGGGCTTTCCCTTCGCTGGAACGCTGGTCGAAGTTCACGACGATCATGTCCTGATCGCCGCCGATCCCACGAAGCCGGACGTCACTTACCGGGGCACGCGTGAAAGCCGGCCGCTGGTGGAGTTTTCGGAAGTCTAAGTGCGCTATTTTCTCGACGCCGAGTTCAACGGTTTCGGCGGCGCGCTAATCTCGCTGGCGCTGGTGCCAGAGGATGCGGGTGTATCGCCGTTTTATGCTGCGGTAGAATGCACGGACCCGACCCCGTGGGTGCGGGAGCATGTCTTGCCGGTGCTGGAAACGGTCCCCATCGGCACCGGCGAGCTTGCCGATCGCTTCGCCGACTATCTCAGCGACGATCCCGATCCGCTGCTCGTTGCGGACTGGCCTGAAGACATCGCGCACGCCGCGCTGCTGCTGGTCACCGGGCCGGGGCAGATGCAGCCGATCCGCAGCTTGCGCTTCGAACTGGTCGATCCGGGGATCATGGGGCGAGGCGTCGCGGGAGCCGTTCCGCACAACGCCCGGAGCGACGCGGAAGCGCTCAAGGCGATGGTGCTAGATTATGAACGCCGCACGGCGCGCTAGGCCGGGATCCCGCCCGGCAGCAGCCGCCAGTTCAATAGGCCCGGATGCTTTGAATGCCGTGCATCACGGCCTCAAAAGTCGTCGGCAGCGCTCATGAGCTTGGTCAGCCGCTTTGGCGCCACGGCTTGCCAGCTGCGCCCGAGCCAATCCGCGACGTGGTCCCAGTCGACGCCCTGCCGGTTCAGCACGATGCCGACCCATCCGGACGCGCCGTAATAGGCGGGGCGGTAATAGACTTCGGGGTCCTGCTCGATCAGCGCGGCGAGTTCGTCCTGGCCGCTGGTCTTGACCAGCACCGCGATCTCGCGCTCGCCGTGGTGATGGCGGGTGAAGATGGCGAAGTACTTGCCCCCGGCGACGCGCCAGCCCGGCGAGCCGTGCGAGGGGCGTTCCTCGGTCTCCGGCAGGGCCAGCGCGAGTTCGCTGACCCGCGCGTGGAGCCATTCGGGATCGCTTGCCTGGCTGACCAGCTTGGCCAGGCAGCGCGAATAAAGCTGGTGTTCGGCGATCAGCACGCGGGCGGCGAGGCTTCCTGAGGTATCGCCGGGGACGATCGCGACTTCGGTCTGGCCCAGGGTCGGCCCGCAATCGAGCTCTGCCGTGACGAGATGGACGGTGACGCCCGCGACCTTGTCACCCGCTTCGAGCGCGCGATCGTGGGTGTGGAGGCCGGGATACTTGGGCAGCAGCGAGGGATGAATGTTGAGCATCCGGCCCTCCCACCTGGCGACGAACTCTGCCGTCAGGATGCGCATGTAACCGGCGAGCGCGACGTATTGTGCGCCGCTTTTGCGGATCGCGGCGTCCATCGCGGCGTCGTGGTCGGCGCGGGCCATGCCTTTGTGGGGAAGGGCGAACGTCGCGATGCCTTCCGCCTGGGCGAGCGCGAGGCCGCCGGCGTCCGGATTGTTGCTCGCCACCAGGACGAGTTCGAACGGGCAGTCGTCGGCCTTGGCGGCGTAAAGCAACGACGCCATGTTCGTGCCGCTACCCGAGATCAGGACGGCGACGGGGGTGCGTGGCTGGGTCACCTCGACCTGCCCCAGTCGGGCCTCCTCATTCGGGCCTCCCCATGGGTACTTCGCAGAAATAAGGAGGATCGCGATCAGGCATTGTGCGTTGCCACCCACGCCTCGCGGGCACTCCAGGTCTCGACGCTGCCGGATACCGTGCAGCCGCGTGTACCGGGCTCGATCGCGCCGATAGTGAGCACCGTTTCGCCCGCCGCGGTCAGCGCCGCCGCGACGTCCTGCGCGTCGCCCGGGGCGACCGCCAGGACCATGCCGACGCCGCAATTGAACGTCCGGGCCATTTCTTCGGGCTCGATGTTTCCTTGCGCCTGGAGGAACGCCATCAGCCGTGGTTGCTCCCACGCGTCGGCGTCGATCCGGGCGTGGAGGCTGGCGGGCAGCACGCGCGGCACGTTCTCGAGCAAGCCGCCGCCGGTGATGTGGGCGAGGGCGTGGATCTTCGCCGGCGCGCCGTTCTGCGGGCGGACCAGCGGCAGCAGGCTCTTCACGTAGATCCGGGTCGGCTCGATCAGGTGATCGATCAGCAGGCGGTCCGAATCGAACAGCGCCGGGCGGTCGAGCTTCCAGCCTTTGTCGGCCGCGAGCCGCCGGACCAGCGAGTAGCCGTTCGAGTGGACTCCCGACGAAGCCAGGCCGAGCAGCACGTCACCGGCCGCGACCTTGTCTCCGGTCAGTTGCTCGCCGCGCTCCACCGCGCCGACGCAGAAGCCGGCGAGGTCGTAGTCGCCGGCCGCGTACATCCCCGGCATCTCGGCGGTTTCGCCGCCGATCAAGGCGCAGCCCGCTTGCTTGCAGCCGTCGGCGATGCTCGCGACGACGCGCTCGGCCACGCCGCTGTCGAGCTTGCCGGTGGCAAAATAGTCCAGGAAGAACAACGGTTCGGCACCCTGCACGATCAGATCGTTGACGCACATCGCCACCAGGTCGATGCCAATAGCGTCGTGGCGATCATGGTCGATCGCGAGCTTTACCTTCGTCCCGACACCGTCGTTGGCGGCGACCAGGAGCGGATCCTTGTACCCCGCGGCGCGTGGGTCGAAGAACCCGCCAAAACCACCGAGCTCCGCATCCGCACCCGGCCTTGCGGTCGATTTGGCGAGCGGCCCGATGGCTTTGACGAGCGCGTTGCCGGCATCGATCGAGACACCGGATTTGGCGTAAGTATAAGGCTCTTCGTTGTGCGTGTTGTTGACCATGCGACGCGCCTATCGCTTTCCTGCTTGGATTTCCATGATCGTTTCGGCACAAGGCGCTCGGTTTTCCCCGATGTCACAAACATTCCTCACCAAACGCTTGGCGGCCTACCGCCCCGGACCCGCGGTCCAGTTGCTCGGCGGCTTGTCGCTGGCGCTCGGAATCGCGCTTGTCGCAATCGGTCCGGCGCGGCTTATCGCGCAGATCGAGGGGGATCGCGGAATCATTCCGATGGCCCGCTCGACGGACATCGAAGTCACCGGGATAGAGGTCAACGCCACCGGCAAGACCGGCCAGGAAGCACGCGAGGCCGGCTGGCGCGAGGCGTACAAAAAGGCGTGGGCGCAGCTCAAGGGGCCGGCGATGCCGGATTCCCAGATCGAGGGCATGGTCTCGGCCGTGGTGATCGAGCGCGAGCAGATCGGCCCGCACCGCTATATCGCCACGCTGACGATCAGCTTCGATCGCACCCACGCCGGACAATTCGTTGGCGGCGGCGGCGATGGGGCAGGAGGCCAGGCGGTCGTCGCGCATTCCGCGCCGATGCTGGTGGTTCCGGTGCTGTATTCGGGCGGCGTCGCCCAGGTCTATGAAGTGCGCAGCCCGTGGCAGCGCGCCTGGGCCGAGTTTCGCGCGGGCACGAGCGCGATCGACTATATCAGGCCGGTCGGGACTGGCGCGGATTCGCTGTTGCTGACCGCGGGCCAGGTGAACCGCCGCAGCCGCGCCTGGTGGCGCAATGTGCTCGACGTGTTCGGCGCGTCGGACGTGGTGATGCCAGTCGCCCGGCTTGAGCGGCAATGGCCCGGCGGAGCGGTGCGCGGCACGTTCACCGCGCGCTATGGCCCCGACAGCATGTTCATCGAAAGCTTCACCCTGACCGCCAACGACGAGAGCGGCGTGCCGGCGATGCTCGCCCAAGCGGTGCAGCGGTTCGATTCGATTTACGCCCAGGCGCTGGCGCAAGGCGTGCTGCGGCCCGATCCCACGTTGAACGAGCGGCCGGCGGTGGACCCGGCGCTCGCTGCGCTGATCGCCGCGGCCAAGACCGCGGATCAGGCCGCCGCGGTCCCGGTCGATGCCGCCGCGGCACCGCTGGAAGCCGCCAGCGCCGCGCCCACCACCGCTCCGCCGCCGCCTGCAGTAGCGAGCAGCTTCGCGGTCCAGTTCGCTTCGCCCGATGCCAAGGCCGTCGATGCCGCGCTTGGCGCGGTGCGCGGCGCGGCTGGCGTGCAGGGCGCTGCGACCAGCAGCATCGCGATCGGCGGTACTTCGGTGATGCGCGTGACTTTCGCGGGCGATCTCAACGCCTTGGCGGCGGCGCTGCGGACTCGCGGCTGGCAAGTGACCGTGGGCAACGGCGCGTTGAGCATCCGGCGATAGCGATGCCTCACCCACATCCGTCCCCCGGACGGACGGGTTAGGATCGCATCAACCCATGTCCCAGATCGCACTTCCTTTGAAAGGCACCGGCAGCTCCCGGATCGTCGTCGGCAATGCCAACGCCGGCGTGGTCGAGGCGTTTCAGAACACCGCCGCTTGGCCGTTCCGCACCGCCATCCTGTTCGGTCCACCGCGTTCGGGAAAATCGCTGCTGGCGCGGTGGTTCGGGGAAAGCGGGGCAAATGACGAAAGCGGGGGCGAGGTGCTCGACGATGCCCTCGCGCTCGACGAGACCGAACTGTTTCACCGCTGGAACCGTGCGCAGGAGCAGGGCACGCCGCTGCTGCTGGTTGGGCCGGCGGAGGAGGCCAACTGGCAGGTCCGCCTGCCGGATCTCGCCTCGCGCCTCGGTGCCGCCTTGCGCTTGACCATCGGCACCCCCGACGACGCGATGCTGGCCGAGCTGATCGCGGTCCATGCCGAGCAACGCGGGCTGATCCTGGGTGAAGGTGCCGGCGCATATCTTGTGCCCAGGATGGAGCGTAGCCATATCGCGGCCGAACGCCTGGTCGCGGCGATCGACCGCCTGAGCCTCGAGCGCAAACAGGCGGCGACGCTGGCGCTGTGGCGCGAGGCGCTGGAGGAAGTCGGGGGCGAGCGGCAGGGCCGCTTGCTTTGACCGGCGATAAATGGGAAAAAACCGGGTCATGTTCGCACGTCTGACCGCCTACCTGGATTCCATCGTCGCGCGCGATCCCGCGACGCGGTCGCGCTGGGAAGTCCTGCTTTACCCCGGCCTGTGGGCGGTGTTCTGGCATCGCGTCGCGCATTGGCTGTTCGATGCCGACCTGTTCTTCGCCGCGCGCTTCGTGAACCACACCTCGCGCTTCCTGACCGGGATCGACATCCATCCCGGCGCCAGGATCGGACGCCACTTGTTCATCGATCACGGCTTCACCGTGATCGGCGAGACCGCCGAGATCGGCAATAACGTCACGATCTATCAGTGCGTCACGCTGGGCGGCACCAACCCCGCCAACGGTATCCCCGGCAAGCGCCACCCCACGTTGGAGGACAACGTGATCGTCGGTTCGGGCGCGCAGATCCTCGGGCCCATCACGGTTGGCCAGCGCGCGCGGGTCGGCGCGAACGCCGTCGTGACCGAGGACGTGCCCGAAGGCGCGACGATGGTCGGCGTCAAGGCCCGCTCGACCGTGGTCGCGGCGGAACTGTGGCAAAAGGACTTCCTGCCCTACGGCACGCCCTGCAAGGAACCGTGCGAGCCGGGCGGGGCGCGGTTCGAAGATCTGGAGGCAGAGGTCGCGGCATTGCGCGCGCAAGTCGCCGAACTGCTAGCCGAACGCCGGGCTGAAAAGCCCGCGGCAACCACCGCCGCGCGCAAGAACACGCGGAGCTGAGCGGAATGCACGCGGGTTCCGGCAACAGCGGACCTGGCGCGACGGTTATCTCGTTCCCGAACCAGCGGTTGCAGACCGGCTTCGATCGGCTCGAACTGCTGCGCATCCTCGATCTCTACGGCCGCATGGTCGCCGCGGACGAATGGCGCGACTACGCGATGACCTTCGACCGCGACTTCGCCAGCTTCTGCGCCTTCCGCCGCGCCGCCGAACGCCCCCAGGCGCGGATCGAGAAGCGCCCGGGACTGCGCCAGAAACAGGGCATGTGGACGCTGTTCGGCGAGGCCGGCCAGGTGCTCAAGCGGGGGCATGAACTGCCCGGCGTGCTGTTCCCGCTGGAGCGGCGGTTGCTGAAAGTGGTCGACGGGTAGGTTGCGAGGTTCGCTTAGGCGGACGGTCTGGCGGCGACCAACTTTTCATGGGTCACACGCGCGACTTGCTGAAAATAGAAAAGTATCGCCCCTGTTGTCCGCTGCAAAAGCCTAAGCTTAGCCCTTCATCGCCTTCTGCAGCACTTCCATCGCGTGCATCGACTGTTCCAGGCCGTTCTGAATCGGGGCGTCGGTGCTGCGGTCGCTGATCTTGGCCCACGCGGCGGCGAAGCCTTCGACGGTGCGGGCGTCGGCGGGGAGCAGGGTGCCTTCGTTCATCGTCACCCAGGCGCTCTGGAACACCCCCGCGCCCGCCCCGACGATCGCGTTGGTCGGAGCGTCTTCGGAAACGAGGTAGAGCGCGGCGGGGACGACGTTATCGGGGTTGAATGCCTTGAAGGCTTCTTCGGGGAAGATGTCCTGGGTCATCCGGGTGCCAGCCGTGGGGGCGAGCGAGTTGACGCGAATGTTGTTCTTCGCGCCCTCGAGATAGAGCGTCTTGGCGAGGCCGACCATGCCCAGCTTGGCCGCGCCGTAGTTCGATTGGCCGAAGTTGCCGCCCAGCCCGGTCGACGAGGTGGTCATCAGGATGCGGCCGTAGTTCTGCTCGCGCATCGTGTCCCAGCAGGCCTTGGTGGCGAAAGCCGCGCCGAACAAGTGCACGCGCACGACCGCCTCGAAGTCCGCTGGCTCCATCTTGGCGAAGCTCTTGTCGCGCAGAATCCCGGCGTTGTTGATCAGGATATGGACACCGCCCCAGGCTTCCTTGGCCTTGGCGACCAGTTCGGTCATCTGGCCGTAGTCGGCGACGTTGCCGCCGTTGGACATCGCCTGCCCGCCGGCCGCCTTGATCTCCTCGACAACCTGGAGCGCGGCGTCGGAATGGCCGGTGCCGTCACGTTCCGCGCCCAGATCGTTGACCACGACCTTGGCACCGCGCCTGGCCAGCTCTAGGGCATAAGCCCGGCCCAGCCCCCCGCCGGCTCCGGTGACGATGGCGACACGGTCCTGGAAGGAAATGGTCATGGCAGGGCTCCGATACGGTTCTGGCGGGTGTCGCGGTGGAATTGCTGCGGTGCGGGATGGCACGATGTCCCCGGCCTTTCAATGGTCATGGGCGCTCGATACGTCTTCACTCGCAAGCCGGCACTTCCAGTTTGTCAAATAACTGTCACTGATCCGTCTTAGATCTGTCAACGAATCGCAACAGAGGCGAAGGACCACCCGAGTGACTCATTCTATCCGCATTTCGGTGCTCGCCGCGGCCGTCGCCGCCGGCTGGGCGCTGCCGGCCCAAGCGCAGGACGCCAACGGCGCGGCGGTCGCGCGGGAGCTGGCCGCGATGCGCGCGCAAATGACGCAGATGGCGTCGCGGATCGATACGTTGGAAGCGCAGCTCACGGCGGCTAACGCGAAGGCCGACGCGGCGACCACGGCCGCCAACGCGGCTGCCAGCGCCACGGCCGCGTTTCCTGCCCAGATTGCGGCCGTGCACACCGCCACCGCGAAACCGGCGACGCAAATCACCTGGGATGGCGCGCCCAAGCTGGCGACGAGCGATGGCTGGTCGTTCAAGCCGCGCGGGCGGTTGCAGGTCGATGCCGGCTCGGTCAGCGCGCCGGGGCTGCCGACCGTTGCCC
>JBDSOM010000164.1:0-14036 GCA_039914785.1 Novosphingobium sp. | reverse complement strand
GCCAGGCCGATAATACCGCCAGCGACGATCGCCCCGGTGTTGTCGGAACGATGCCGGTCGTAAGGGCGGGCCATTGCCGGGGTCGCTGCGGCAAGTGCGGTAGCGCCAAGGACCGTGGCGAGCGTGGCTTTTTTGAAGAATCCCATATCAAATTCCCCTGCGGCGCTCCCTCGGGGCACGATGCCCGGTGGTGATTCGCTGCGTTGGGTTCATGTTTACGGCAACTAAGCTGAACGAAAACGCGCCGCCGCCGTTAGCTGGCGTTCAGCTTCGGCCCGGTTAAAATGAACGAGGCCGGGCAGGTGAACTTTCACCGCCCGGCCAGCATGTCGCAAAATTGGGGTTAAAAAAGCGGGACTTACGCCGCTTCCTTCTTCCGGCTCTCGCGCTTGCGATCGTTGGCGTCGAGCCAGCGCTTGCGCAAGCGGATGGTCTTGGGAGTAACCTCGACCAGCTCGTCGTCGTCGATGTAGGCGATCGCCTGCTCGAGCGTCAGCTTCCACGGCGGGGTCAGGCGGACCGCGTCGTCCTTGCCGCTGGCGCGGAAGTTGGTGAGCGCCTTGGACTTCATCGGGTTGACTTCGAGGTCGTCCGGCTTGGCGTTCTCGCCGATGATCATGCCTTCGTAGAGCACCTCGCCCACGCCGACCATCAGGATGCCGCGCTCTTCGAGCGGGCCGAGCGCATAGGCGTTGGCCTCGCCCGAGCCGTTGGAGATCAGCACGCCGTTCTTGCGGCCTTCGATCTTGCCTTTGTGCGGGCCGTACTTCTCGAACAGGCGGTTCATGATGCCGGTGCCGCGCGTGTCCGACAGGAACTCGCCGTGGTAGCCGATCAGCCCGCGCGAAGGGGCGGAGAAGGTGATGCGGGTCTTACCGCCGCCCGACGGACGCATGTCGGTCATCTCGGCCTTGCGCTGGTTCATCTTGTCGACGACCGTGCCCGAGTGCTCGTCGTCCACGTCGATGACGACGATTTCATACGGCTCGGTGCGCTTGCCGGCTTCGTCGGTGCCGAACAGCACGCGCGGACGGCTGATCCCGAGCTCGAAGCCTTCGCGGCGCATCGTTTCGATCAGCACGCCGAGCTGGAGCTCGCCGCGGCCGGCGACTTCATAGCTGTCATTGTCGCCAGATTCGGTGACCTTGATCGCGACGTTCGATTCGGCTTCGCGGAACAGGCGATCGCGGATCATGCGGCTGGTGACCTTGCTGCCTTCGCGGCCGGCCATCGGGCTGTCGTTGACGGCGAAGCGCATCGACAGCGTCGGCGGATCGATCGGCTGCGCCTGGATCGCCTCGGTAACAGACGTATCGCAAATGGTGTTCGACACGGTCGCGACGGCGAGGCCGGCCAGCGAAATGATGTCGCCCGCCTTGGCTTCATCGACGGGCACGCGCTCGAGCCCGCGGTATGACATGATCTTGGAGGCGCGGCCGGTCTCGATGACTTTGCCGTCCATGTCGAGCGCATGGATCGCTTGGTTGACCTTGAGCGTGCCCGACTGGACGCGGCCGGTCAGCACGCGGCCAAGGAAGTTGTCGCGATCGAGCAGGGTGACAAGGAAGCTGAACGGCGCGTCCTCATCGAGCGACGGCGGCGGCACGTGATCGACGATCTTCTGGAACATCGGCTCGAGCGTGCCCGAGCGGGCTGCCGGATCGATCCCAGCGTAGCCATTGCGGCCTGAGGCATACAGCACCGGGAAATCGAGCTGCTCGTCGGTGGCTTCCAGCGCGACGAACAGATCGAACACTTCGTCGAGCACTTCCTGGATGCGCTCGTCGGGGCGGTCGACCTTGTTGACGACGACGATCGGCTTGAGGCCGAGGGCGAGCGCCTTGCCGGTGACGAACTTGGTCTGCGGCATCGCGCCTTCCGAGCTGTCGACCAGCAAGATCACGCCGTCCACCATCGAGAGGATGCGCTCCACCTCGCCGCCGAAGTCGGCGTGGCCCGGGGTGTCGACGATGTTGATGCGGATGCCGTTCCACTCGACCGAAGTCGGCTTCGCGAGAATCGTGATTCCGCGTTCCTTTTCGAGGTCGTTGGAATCCATCGCCCGCTCTTCGATGCGCTGGTTGTCGCGGAAGGTCCCGGACTGGCGGAACAGCTGGTCGACGAGGGTGGTCTTGCCATGATCGACGTGGGCGATGATGGCGATATTGCGCAGAGGGGCGGACATGTCGGGACTTTCAGAACTATGGGCGCGTGCTGCGCCGCAACATGGCGCGCGCACTACTCGAAAGGCGTGCTGGGGGCAAGCCGTGTGGCGGATCGTCGCCTTCGTCCAGGGCTGGCGAGCTGGAGACGGTATCAAAATCTACGTGAAAACTGCTAGTTCAAGTTGACGAAGTTCACGAAGTGCACGCAGTTCAGAGGGTATTCCTTCGCTGGGCGTAACCCAGTGTGACCTTTTCGTAACCAGGTGTGACCCGGCGTAACCTTCCGGGACCCGGCGTAACCCCGTTGCCCTGGGGCCACCGCAAGGGTCGCCAGCACTCGAAACGCTCCATCACGTGCCTCCAATGTCGGGATCGCATCCCCCCAGCGCAATTCACCGCCAGGCGGTCAAACCTTGCACCTGTGCGGGGAAATGCTCAATGTGTAACCGATTTGGTTATCTGTAGGACAGGCCTTTTTCGCCGCGGAGCCGAGCGGGAGGCGGCGATCCAGACCCCTATCGGAGAGGGCCGAGTGCGGATCGGCGGCGGAGTGTAACCTTCGCGCAACGGTTTTCCGCCGAAATCACATCGTCGCTATTGCAGTTGGGTGGATATTAACGGATTCCTATGGTTCATAACGGTTATAAAACAGGGAGAGGTGGATCGGGGGCAGCGCTGCAGGTCAGCACAATTTCCGACACTCATTCCGTAACGGGAAAGGCAGTCGCGATCATGAGGTATTCGGTTCCTATGACGATCCGTGCGGCACTTTGTGCGGGGGCCTCGTTCGCGAGCCTCGGCCTGTCCGGCGCAGCCTTTGCCCAGGAAGACGTCGCACAGCCCGCCACCGACATTCCCGCCGACCAAGCCGCCCAGGGCAACGAGATCATCGTTACCGCCACCAAGCGCGAGCAGACGCTGCAGGAGGTGCCGGTCGCGGTGTCGGTTACCACCGCCGAAACGATCGAGCGCGCGCAGATCCGCGACATCAAGGACCTGAGCACGGTCGTGCCATCGCTGCGGGTGGTCGAACACCAGAGCTCGGCGCAGACCGACTTCCTGATCCGCGGCTTCGGCAACGGGGCCAACAATGCCGGTATCGAACCTTCGGTCGGCGTGTTCATCGACGGGGTCTATCGCTCGCGCTCCGCCGCTCAGATCGCCGATTTCCCCGACGTTCAGCGCATCGAAGTGCTGCGCGGGCCGCAGTCGACGCTGTTCGGCAAGAACGCCAGCGTCGGCGTGATCTCGATCGTGACCCAGGCGCCCAAGTTCAACTTCGGCGGCAACCTCGAGGCCTCGTACGGCAAATTCAATGCGCTGGTGCTCAAGGGGCTGGTCACCGGCCCGATTACCGATACGCTCGCGGTCAGCCTGGCCGCCGGCTACAACAAGCGCGACGGCTATGTTCGCGACCTCGGCACCGGCAACCGCGAGAACGAGCGCAACCGCTGGTTCGTGCGCGGGCAGCTGCTGTTCGAGCCGACCGACCAGCTGAAGGTCCGGATCATTGGCGACTACGGCAAGATGGATGAAATCTGCTGCGCCGTGGTCAATGTTCGTGCCGCCACGCCGACGGCGATCATAACCACGCCCACCACCACCATCATTCCGGGCGTGGGCCTCGGCGGGCTGGGCAAGAACGTCAATTCGGCGTCGAACCCGTTCGGTGACGTCGTCTACAACAACTTCGATTCGACCAACCACATCGAGAACTACGGCGTCTCCGGCCAGATCGATTACGAGATGGGGCCGTTCTCGCTGACCTCGATCACCGCGTGGCGCAAGAATCGCGGGATTACCCAGCAGGATTCCGATTTCACCAGCGCCAACACCCTTGGCGAACACGACGAGGACCTGCAGGTCAGCACGTTCACCCAGGAACTGCGCCTGTCCGCGAACTTCGCCGACCGGGTGAACCTGCTCATCGGCGGATACTATTTCAATGAAAAGATCCGCCAGGACAATTCGCTCAAGTGGGGTTCCGACGCACGGCTCTACTTCGATCGGTTGATCCGCGGTCAGACCGGTGGGGCAGGCAGCCTGTTCACGACGGTCCCGGCGGCAATCGCGCTGGAAAGCACGTTCGGCGCGCTCGAAGGCAATCCGGCCAAGTACACCGGGCAGTTCTTCGCGCCGGGTTCGGGCCTCAACGAGCAGTACCGGCTCGACAACAATGCCATCTCGGTCTTCGGACAGGTCGATTTCAAGGTGACCGACCGCCTGACTCTTACGGGCGGCGCCAACTACACGCGTGACAGAAAGACGTTCGCGACCAACGTCGTCTCGACCGACGCCTTCGCCAAGATCGATTTCAACAACCCGTTGTATGCCCCGCTGCGGGTCGGCCTGTTGCAGCAGTTGTTCGGATTTTCGCCCGCCGCGGCGATCGCGACGCAGGCCACGCCTGAACTCGTCGCGGCGAACAATCCGCTCAGCGCATTGCGCGCCTTGCAGATCTTTCCGCAGTTCCTGAATGTCCCGAACAGCGTCGAAAATGGCAAGACCAGCGACGGCAACGTCTCCTACACCGCGCGACTGGCCTACGAGGTCAACGATCACATCAACGTGTACGTGAGCTACGCGACCGGCTTCAAGGCGAGCTCGATCAACCTTGGCCGCGACAGCCGACCGCTAGACAACCTGGCGACGCGCAACGCGATTACGACCGCCGGTCTGGCCCAGATCAACCAGAGCTATGGCAGCCGCTTCGCCCTGCCCGAGAAGTCGACCGTCTACGAAGCCGGGCTCAAGGCCGATTGGGGCGTCGCTTCGGCCAACGTCGCGGTGTTCAAGCAGGTGATCAACGACTTCCAGTCGAACATCTTCACCGGGATCGGCTTCTTCCTCGGCAATGCCGGCAAGCAGTCGACCTTCGGGATCGAGTTCGACGGCCTCGTCCGCCCGACCAAGAGCCTGACGCTGGGCGTGGCGATGACTTATCTCGCGCCCAAGTACGACGATTTCCGGAAATCCGCGTTCGGCGATGCCTCGGGCCTTCGTCCCGCCGGCATCCCGGCGATCTCGTCCACGTTCAGCATCGACTGGAACCACGAACTGGCCAACAGCGACCGGATCATCGTGCATGGCGATTTCCACTATGAATCGCCGGTGCAGATCCTCGACGGCCTGCCAGGCTTCATCGCCAAGGATCCGTTGACCGGGGTTCCCACCGCCGCGGGCTTGCAGGCTGGCCTTGATGCGGCACGAGCATTCCGGCGCGAGGTAAACGAGATGAACGCCTCGCTCACTTATGCGATGCACAACGGGCTGGAACTGACGGTGTGGGGTCGCAACCTGTTGAACAACCGGTATCTTTACACGATCTTCGACTCGCCGGCGCAGCCCGGCTCGGTCTCGGCTTATCCGAACCAGCCGCTGACCTGGGGCGGGGCCGTGCGCTTCCGCTGGTAGTCTGGGGTTGAATCGACACGGGAAAGGGGGCCGCGCGCCCCCTTTTCTGTTTGCGGGGCTGCGGTTTTGTGATGCTTTGGCTGCCGGGGCGCGAAGGGAAACGCGATGCATTGGATGATCCTGCCATATCGGCGCTATTTCGAGTTCAGCGGTCGTTCGCGGCGCAAGGAATACTGGTGGTTCTTCGTGTTCTGGGTGCTGCTGACCGTGGCGCTCGGTATCGGTGCGATCGCATCGATCGCGGGAAGCCTGCAGGGGCTGGTGCAGGGTGGAGCGCAGGCATGGGCCGGGATCAGCGGGGCATTCTGGGTTCTCCTGGCAGTTTTCGGACTGTTCTTTCTTGCCTCGCTCATCCCGATGATCGCGGTCCAGGTGCGCCGGCTCCACGATCTCGGCGTCTCGGGGTGGTGGTATCTGGCCTACATCGCCAGCGGCGCGCTGCTGCCGTCGATTCCCAATGCCGGCGATGGCCTTAATGGGCTCGTCAGCCTCGGCTGGCTGGCGTGGATGTTCTTCCCCGGGACCAAGGGCGCCAACAAGTTCGGCGAAGATCCCAAGGATCCGTTCAACGCCGAAGTCTTCGCCTGAGGCTTCCGCGCTATAGTTCCCTGAGCGCCTGTGCCGGTTTCGCCCGCAGCAGCGGTAGCGAGCCGGCCAGCGCGAAGCCGAGGACGAGCGCCAGGCCAGCGCCGAGCACGGTCAGCACCGTGGGCCAATCGGGCAGCCAGTCGAACTCGAACAGCTGGGTGACGATGCCCCAGGCGATGCCCATGCCGAGCACCAGCGCCACGAGCGCGAGCACGGCGGCTAGCGCGCCGTATTCGGCGACCTGCATGAGCAGGAGCTGCCGGCGGCTCGCCCCCAGCACGCGCAAGATCACGTTGTCGTAAAGCCGGCTGGCGCGGGCCGCGGCGATCGCGCCGAGCAGCACCGCGATGCCGGCGAGCACCGTGACCGAGGCGGCGGCGAGGATCGCCAGGCTCATCTGGGTCAGCAGCGCGCGCGCATCGCGCAGCAGCCCGCCGGTCTCGATCACCGAGCTCGACGGGAACGCGCGCACGAGGCGGCGCAGGAGATCGGTCTTTGGGCTGATTCGGCCAGAAGCATTGGCCCCTTGTGCACCGCTGCCGCCCGGAACAGTGGGCGGCAGGTCGATGGTCGCGGCGAAGTTGTGGGGAGCATCGCGCAGCGCATTGGGGGAAAACACCAGGACGTAGTTGAAGCCGAGGCTATCCCAGTCGATCCGCCGGAACGAGGAGATCGTCGCGGTCCGCTCGACCCCGAGCAACCCGATCGTCAGCTTGTCGCCAAGCTTCATCCCGGCTGCCTGGGCCAGCCGCTCGTCGACCGACACCAGCGGCGTGCCGGCGTAGTCCGCCGCCCACCACTTGCCGGCGGTCAGGCTGTTCCCCTCGGGCACCGTGTCGGAATAGGTCAGCCCGCGCTCGCCGCGCAGCGCCCAGCCGCCTTCGGGCAGGTCCTTGATGTCGGCCGTGCGGGCCATCCGGCCTTCCGGGCCATAGGCGAGGATCGCGCCGCGCAAGGCGGGGATCGCGCGGATCTTCGCCGCAGGGGCGACCGTGCGGACCGCGGCCTCGAACTCCGCGACGCGGGCTTTCGGCACGTCGAGCACGAAGTAGTCGGGCGCGCGGTTGGGCACGCGGGCCATGATGTTGGCGTCGAGGCTCGTCTGCACCGCCGCCAGCAGCACGAACGCGGAGAGCCCGAAGCCGAGCGCGGTGACCAGCGCTCCGGTCTGCGCGCCGGGCCGATGAAGGTTGCCGAGCGCAGCGCGCAGCAGCGGATCGCGCGGTCGCGGCGCGTGCTCGGCGGCCCAGCGAATGCCCCAGCCGAGCGCCCACAGCAGCAGCAGCAACGCGGCGGCGCCCGCCAGGAACAGCGCGGTCGTGCCGATCCGCGTCGCGCTCGCCAGCGAGAGTGCGACGATCGCGGCGATGCCCAGGCCGACGGGGAGCAGCGCCGCGCGGGTCGCGGCGGCCAGCGGGGCGATCCGCGCGCGCATCAGCGCCATCGCCGGATAGGCGCGGGCCCGCAGCAGCGGCGGCGCGGCGAACACGAACGCCACCAGCAGGCCATAGCTGGCGGCGCGGGCGAGTGCGGCCGGATCGATCACGAACCCGCTCGATACCGGCAGCAGGGTGCCCAGCGCGCCCGCCAGCAGCGGCGTCACCAGCACTCCGACCAGCAGGCCGGCCAGGCTGCCGACGATCCCCACCGCGCCGATCTGCAGCAAATAGATCCGCGCAATGTCGCCGCTCGTCGCGCCGACGACTTTCAGCGTCGCGATGCTGGTGCGGCGCGCTTCGAGGTACGAGGACACTCCGCCGCCGATGCCGATCCCGGCGATCATCAGCGCGGCCAGGCCGACGAGGGTCAGGAACTCGCCCATCTGCTTGACGAAGCGGTCGGCACCGGGCGCGGCATTGTCGCTGGTGCGCAGCTGGAACCCGGCGTCGGGGAACTGGCGCTTGAGCGCGTCGGCTTCCGCAGCGGGATCGCGCAAGCCCGAGAACGCGACGCGGGTCTTGGAACGGTACATCGCGCCGGGGGCGAGCAGCCCGGCCCGTTCGGGCAGGTCCTGCGAGACGACCACCGCCGGCCCGAGCGCGAAGCCTTCGCCCAGCCGGTCGGGCTCGTCAGCGATGATCCCGCCGACTTTCAGCGGCTGGCCGCCGATCGTGATCGTGCCGCCGGGCTGGACGCCGAGCCGCTCGGCCGCTCCTTCGGCGATCCAGGCGGTGCCAGGGGGCGGTGCGCCGACCGAGCGGCCATCGGCCAGGCGGAGCCGCCCGACCATCGGCCACTGCGCATCGACCGCCTTGAGCTCGATCGGGGCGATGGCACCATCGCTGTTTGGTGCCCTCGCGCTGGCCCCCGCACTCGCCATCGCTTGCATCCGCGTGCCCGGCGATACCGCGCCGAGCTTGGCGAGCGCGGCGCGCTCGACGTCATTCAGTCCGCGCTGCCAGATCGCGATTTCGATGTCGCCGCCCAGGATCGCCCGGCCGCGCGTCGCCAGCTCGCGCTCGATCGTGCCGGTCAGCGTGCCGATCGCGGCGAGCGCGCCGACCCCGAGGAACAGGCAGACCAGCAGCAACCGCAGTCCCCGAAAGCGCGCGGACAAGTCGCGCCGGGCGATCCGCCAGGCGGCGGACCAAGCCAACGGGCGGGCGTGCGCCGCGCTCACGACAGGGTGTCGCTCGCGATCCGGCCATCCGCCAGCGTCACCACCCGTTCGCAGCGTTTCGCCAGTTCGACATCGTGGGTGATGATCACCAGCGTCGCGCCGGTTTGCTCGCGGCGGGCGAACAGCAAGTCGATGATCCCGCTGCCCGTGGCACCATCGAGGTTGCCGGTGGGCTCGTCGGCGAAGATCAGCGCCGGTCGCGGCGCGGTGGCGCGGGCGATGGCGACGCGCTGCTGCTCGCCGCCCGAAAGCTGCGCCGGGTAGTGGCTCAACCGGTGGCCGAGGCCAACGGCGGTCAGCTCGTCGCGCGCGATCCCGGCGGGATCGGCGACCCCGGCGAGTTCCAGCGGCGTCGCGACGTTTTCCAGCGCGGTCATCGTCGGCAGCAAGTGAAAGGCCTGGAGCACGATCCCGATCCGCCCGCGCCGCGCCCGCGCGAGGTCGTCCTCGCCCATTGCGGTGAAATCCTCGGCCGCGACGGTCAGCGATCCGCCGCTCGCCCGCTCCAGTCCGGACAGCACCGCCATCAGCGAGCTCTTGCCCGAACCCGAGGGCCCGAGCAGCGCCAGCGTCTGGCCTTGCGGTACGACGAGGTCGATCCCCTTGAGGATTTGCACCGCCGCGCTGCCGCTGCCGAGGGTCAGGGTGAGGTTATGCGCGGTTATCGCGGGGGCGGGCGCGTCCAAAGGTCTTGTCACCGCGCCGAGATGGCATAGCTAGGAGGCGTCGGGCAAGGAGACAGGTGTATGAAATTGTACGGAGCCGCGGCGTCCCCTTTGGCATTGGGGCCGGCGCTGGCCGCTCTGCTGCTGCTCGCGGGGTGCGGCGGGGAAGGAACCGCGCCCGACGCCGCGCCCAGTACGGCCGCCGCCGCCGCCGACAGTGCGGATGCGCCGCCGGACATCCCCGTCGTCGGCCCGGAACGGCGGATCCTGGCGCTCGGCGACAGTCTGTTCGCCGGCTATGGCCTCAAGCCGGGTGAGGGCTATCCCGAGAAACTCGAAGCCGCGCTGCGGGCCAAAGGCGTGAACGCGCGGATCGCGAACGCCGGCGTTTCGGGCGATACCACCGCCGGCGGGCTGCAACGCCTGGCCTTCACGCTCGATAACCAGTCGCGCCCGCCCGACCTCGTCGTGATCAGCCTGGGCGGCAACGACATGCTGCGCGGGCTTCCGGCGGCCGAAACGCGCGCCAATCTGGAAGGGATACTGGCCGAGCTCGACAAACGGCACATCCCCGCCCTGCTGCTCGGCATGCTCGCCGCGCCGAACCTGGGCAAGGACTACGCCGACGCCTTCAACCCGATTTATCCGGTCCTGGCGAAGCGGCACCATGCGGCGCTCGTGCCGTTCTTCCTCCAGGCGGTGATCGACAAGCCCGAGCTGCGCCAGGCCGATCACATCCATCCTACCCGTCAGGGGATCGAGGAACTCGTCGCCGCGACCTTGGTTGATGTGGCAAAGGCGCTGCCACCCGCCACTGTGGCCGCAAAGGGGTCGGCACCGGGGCCTGGCGGCAATGAAAGCAGGACGCATTGAGCGACATGACCAGAATTACTCCCGTCATCCTGTGCGGTGGCAGCGGCACGCGGCTCTGGCCGCGCAGCCGCGCGACCAAGCCCAAGCCGTTCCTCCCGCTGGTGGGGGAAGAAACCTTGTTCGAGCAAGCGCTGCTAAGGTGCGGAGCAGGCGCGCATTTCGATCCTGCCGTCGTTGTGACCGGCACCACGCACCTGGATCACGTCGAGAGCCAGCTGTGCGGCGTTCCGGGCGCGACCGTGATCGTCGAGCCGGCCGCGAAGAACACCGCCGCAGCGATCGCGCTCGCCGCGTTGCGCCTGCCCGAGGACGAGATCATGCTCGTCTGTCCCAGTGATCACCACATCGCCGATTGCGAAGCTTTTTCGGCGGCAGCACGCTCGGCAGCTGCGCTCGCCGCAGAAGGGTGGCTGGTCTCGTTCGGCATCGAAGCGAAATCGCCCGAGACCGGGTTCGGCTATTTGCGCAGAGGCGAGGCCGTGGGCGGCACCAGCGGAATAGGTGGGGGCTTCAAGGTCGCGCAGTTCATCGAAAAACCCGATCTCGCCCGGGCTGAGCAGTTGCTGGCTGATGGCGGCTACGCCTGGAACGGCGGGATTTTTGCGTTTCGTGTAGGCACGTTCCTGGCCGAACTTCAGGAGCATCGGCCAAAGCTCGCCGAGGCCGTGCGGCGGTCGGTCGAGCAAGGCAGGGCCGACGGCCATCGCTTCCATCCGGATGCGTCCGCGTTCGCCGAGATCGAGAACGAAAGCGTGGATTACGCGGTTATGGAAAACACCGCGAAAGCCGCGATGGTCCCCGTCGACATGGGCTGGTCGGACATCGGCAACTGGCAGGCGCTTCACGCCGCTCGCGCGCGGGACGCAGCGGGCAACACGATTATCGGCGATGTCGAACTCGTCGATTGCCGCAACGTCATGGTCGAAAGCGACGGCCCGCGGGTTTCGGTCATTGGGCTGGAAGACGTGATCGTCGTCATCGACGGCAACGACGTGTTGATCACGACGGCGGTCGGCGCCCAGAAAGTCGGTAGGCTTGGCGGCGCGGTGAACCAGTGAGCGTCATTTCTCCGCTTGGAGCGATGCTTCCCATTCGCGAGGTCGCCAAGCCATGGGGGCGCGTGACGCTCCCCCCGCCGTTCAACAAGATCGAGCCGGAGAAAATCGGTGAAGTGTGGTTCGAGCCGCCGCCGGCGCTCGATCAGCTGCTGGTGAAATACATCTTCACCAGCGAAAACCTTTCGATCCAGGTTCATCCCAGCGATGCGCAGACCGCGGCGAAGGGACTTGGCCGTCAGGGCAAGGAGGAGTGCTGGCTCGTCATCGACGCCGAGCCGGGCGCGGTCCTGGGGATCGGGTTCGACCAGCGGATCGATGCGGACACGCTGCGCCGCGCGGCGCTCGACGGCAGTATCGAGCGGTTGATGACCTGGCATCCGGTCAGCCGCGGCGATTTTTTCTACATTCCGGCGAACACCGTTCACGCGATTGGCGCGGGGATCAGCCTGATCGAAGTCCAGCAGAACAGTGACATCACCTACCGCCTTTACGACTACGGCCGCCCGCGCGAGCTGCATCTCGATGAAGGGATGGCCGTGGCCAAAGGCGAGCCGTATCCGCCGTCATTGCACTACCGCCTGGCTGAGCACGGCAACGCGCAGTTGGTCGATGGCCCGTACTTCCGGCTCGACCGGGTGGCGGGCCCGCCCGACGTGGCAGTCCAGGGGCATTACGCGGTCGGGCCGGTACTGGTGATCCCGTTGGAAGGCGATGTGCGGATCGGCGGCGAAGTGATCGCCCCTGGCCAATGCGGGATGGCCGGGGCGCTCGATACCGTGGTTTTTGCCGAGGACGGGTTGAGCCTGATCACGCAGCCGATGGCCTAAGACCTCCCCCTCCCACCAAAGGGGGATGATCTAGGAAACCCGCTCCACCACCCCGTCGCTTACCCGCCAGATCGCCGCTTCGTGCGCGATCGCTGCGAAGGGCGCGCGTTCCGTGCCGGTCATCCACACTTGCGCCGGTCCGCCGCGCAGCCGCGCGAACAGCGCTTCGCGGCGCACGGGGTCGAGGTGCGCGGCGACCTCGTCGAGCAGGAGCAGGCGCGGGCGCTCGCGGTCGAGCAGGCCCGAATGCGCCAACGCTATCGCGATCAGCATTGCCTTCTGCTCGCCGGTCGAACACTCCGAGGCCAGTTGCTCCTTCCCGGCCATCGTTACCGCCACTTCGTCGCGGTGCGGGCCGACGAGCGTGCGCTGCGCGGCCCGGTCGCGGCGGCGACTGTCGGCGAGGGCTGCAGCCAGCGCATCCTGGTCGACCGGGCCACCCGGCTGATAGGCGAGCGCCGGCCGCGCGAACGGCTGTTCGGGCAACTGCGCGAGCGCCTCGCCAAGCCGCGCGATCAGCCGCTGGCGCGCCTGCGCCACCGCCGCGCCGGCTTCGGCCAACTGCGCCTCGAGGCCATCGAGCCACTGCGGATCGGGCTCGACTTCGTCCGACAGCAGCCGGTTGCGCTCCCGCAGCGCACTTTCCAGCCGGGTCGCGTTGCGCGCGTGGCCGGGCTCCACGGCCAGCACCAGCCGATCGACGAACCGCCGCCGCGCCCCGGCGCTGTCGGCGAACAGGCGGTCCATCGCCGGCGTCAGCCAGCCGACGCTCAGCCATTCGCCGAGCGTCACCGCGGCCACTTCGGCCTGGTTGACCGAAACGATCCGTCGTCCGGGCCGATCGGGAGAGCTTCCCGTGCCAAGCCGGATGTCTCCGGAGAGCTCGGCACTGATCGCGAACCCGCCGTCTCCGCCCTGGGCCGGCATGTCGGATAGCGCCGCGCGGCGCAGACCGCGGCCCGGTGCCAGCAGGGACAAGGCCTCCAGCACGTTGGTCTTGCCCGCGCCATTCTCGCCGACGAGCAGGTTGAACTGCGCGGTGCCGGCGATCAGGCTTTCGCGGTGATTGCGGAAGTTTGTCAGCAGGATGCGGTCGAGGGGCATTCAGGCTCGCCTAGAACCCCAGTCCCGTCCGTGTCGAGGTGGGAGGTTAAACGGGATCGCTTTTCGCGAAGGGAGAGAACTCGATATCCGTATCGAACACGTCGACGCCTTCGCGCGCCTTGAGCCAGCCGACCACCGCGTACGTTACCGGGGTGAGCAAGACCTCCCACAGCACTTTCAGCAGCCAGTTGGTGACCATGACCATCGCCACCGAGCTCGTGTCCCATACGCCCAGGAACGCGATCGGATAGAACAACGCGCTGTCGATGGCCTGGCCGAACACGGTCGAGCCGATGGTGCGGCTCCACAAGTGCCGGCCCTTGGTCCAGATCTTCATCTTGGCGAGAATGAACGCGTTGACGAACTCGCCCGCCCAGAACGCGATCACCGAGGCGAGGACGATCCGCCAGGTGCTGCCGAAGACCGAGACATACGTCGATTGGCAGACGGTCCCCGCGTCGGTCGCCTTGACGAGCCCTGCGAACAGCGGGTCGCTGCTCGACGCGCAGCCCCAGGCGGGGGCGGCGGGCATCGCGACCACCACGAAGCTCATGAACGCCATGAACAGCAGCGCGAAAAAGCCCATCCAGACGCAGCGCCGGGCGTGGGAATAGCCATAGACCTCGGTCAGCACGTCGCCGATCACGTAAGAGAGCGGGAAGAACAGGATGCCCGCGCCGAAGGTGATCCCCTCGACCGTCGCCAGCTTGGCCGCGCCGATC
>JBDSOM010000024.1:0-12990 GCA_039914785.1 Novosphingobium sp. | reverse complement strand
GCTCGCTGGCGAGCTGGGCCTTGATCTCTTCGTCCTCGATGATCCGGCCCTGCTCGAAGTCGATCAGGAGCATGCGGCCCGGCTGGAGCCGCCACTTGCGGACGATGTTGTCTTCCTTGATCGGCAGCACGCCGGATTCCGACGCCATCACGACGAGGTCGTCGTCGGTGACGAGGAAGCGGGCAGGGCGCAGCCCGTTGCGGTCGAGCGTCGCGCCGATCTGGCGGCCGTCGGTGAAGGCGACGGCGGCGGGGCCGTCCCACGGCTCCATCAGCGCGGCGTGGTATTCGTAGAAGGCGCGGCGCTTGGCATCCATCAGCGGGTTGCCAGCCCAGGCTTCCGGGATCAGCATCATCACCGCGTGGGCCAGGCTATAGCCCCCGGCCAGCAGCAGCTCGAGTGCGTTGTCGAGGCAGGCGGTGTCCGACTGGCCGTGTGGGATCAGCGGCCACATCTTGTCGAGGTCGGGGCCGAGCAGCTCCGATTCCATCGTGCGGCGGCGCGCGTTCATCCAGTTGACGTTGCCGCGCACGGTGTTGATTTCGCCATTGTGGGCGATGAACCGATACGGGTGCGCCAGCTTCCAGCTCGGGAAAGTGTTGGTCGAAAAACGCTGGTGGACGAGGCCGAGCGCCGAAACGCAATCGGGATCGCGCAAGTCGTCGTAAAACGAGCCCACTTGCGTGGCCAGCAGGAGGCCCTTGTAAACGATCGTGCGGGTTGAGAAGCTCGGCATGTAAAGCTCGGCGATGCCAGGCAGGCCATGCTTTTCAGCGAGCTTTTGGAGCGGGTTCTGAGTCTGCTTGCGGATGGCGAGCAGCTTGCGCTCGAACGCGTCCTGGTCCTCGCAGGTGTCGCCGCGCGCGACCAGGCACTGGCGCACGACCGGCATCGATTCGATCACGGCCTTGCCCAGCCCGTCGAGCGTCACCGGCACATCGCGCCAGCCAATGAGCTTCTGGCCTTCCTTCTCGACGTACTTCTCAAAGGTGGACACGATGAATTCGCGGCTGGCCTCGTCCTGGGGCAGGAAGCACATCGCGACCGCATAGTCTCCGGCGGCGGGCAGGGTCAGGCCCTTGCCGGCGGCCCACTTGCGGAACAGCGCATCGGGGGTCTGGATCAGGATGCCCGCGCCGTCGCCCAGCAGCGGGTCGGCGCCGACGGCGCTGCGGTGGTCGATGTTTTTGAGAATTTCGAGCGCCTGGGTAATGATCGCATGGCTCTTCGCGCCCTTGATATGGGCGACGAAGCCGACGCCGCACGCGTCATGCTCGTTACGCGGATCATAGAGGCCCTGAGGCGCCGGGAAACCCATCGATAAACCATCCTGTCGTCGGCCCATGGCATCGGCACAAAGCCGCGCTTCCGGGCATTGAAACGCGACTCGCCCAGCCGCAAAAGCGGCGAATTCGGCACGAACGGCCCCCATGACGATTGTAAGTCAATTTTGCAACCGCGAACAACGGTTGGGGCCTTCGTGAGGCTGGTCCGTGCGTGCCTGGGACGCGAGGATTATCGCACTTGGTGGCTTTGCCCGCAAGGGGCAGGGTTCAGGCGGCGCCGCTCATCCGCTGGAGCGCGGCGAGCGCATCGCGGAGCGCGCGTTCGGTGCCCGCGGAATCGTGCCGCAGTGCAGCGTTGGGGGTGCCCTCGGCGGCGGGGAACAGCGCGATGGGGCGGGTGTCCACCTCGTCTTCGGCGGGTTCGAGGAGTGTGCCGTCGCGTAGCGCGGCAAGCTTGCGCGCCAGCGGCTCCGGCGCGGGCGGATAATATGATGGGAGCGCGAGCGACGCGCGGCCGGGGTCTTGTGGCTCGTCGGCGGCGGCCTCGGCGCGTTCGGCAGCCGCCTCTTCGCGCCGCTGTTGCAGCGAGAGCGCCAGCCGCTCGATCAGTTCCAGATGCGAGAGGCTGTCGAGGTCCGCGGCGTTAAGCCGCTGGGCCGCGGCCCCGCCGGGAATCGGGAACGAATCGGGCAAGGGGAAGGATACGGCGGCGAGCGGCCGGGAGAAGCCGCGGAACGGTTCACGCGCGTCCGGGCCATCGGCCGCATCAAGCGCGCCGTGCGTACCCTGCCGCTCATCAAACGCGAAGTCGGATTCGATCCTCAGATCGTCGTGGAGCGCGAGTTGGGAGATGTCGATGAAGCTGGGCGTCTCGTCGAACGTCGCCGCCTTGGCGGGTGCCGGTTCGGCAGCCTTGGCGGCCGATTCGGCCGCGATGGCGGCGCGGCGGGCGCGGGCGGCGGGCTTGGAGCGGGCGAACGCGCGCCCGATCACGGTGCCGATCGCCCCGCCGAGCATGGCCAGGGCCAGCGCGATGAGGATCCGGGCGTTGACGCCCAGCGGCGGGGCGGCGGCCGGAATAAGCCGGTCGATCCCGCTCGCAACGGCAATTCTTTCGAGCAGCGAGACGTGCACGGCCAGCGTGCCAAGGCCGAACAGCGCGGCGAACCACACCGCCGCGAACGCCGGAAACAGCGGGTGCCAGGTCACCGGTTTCCTGCCGCGTGCGGCAGTGCTGGCGATGTTACGGTCTTCGGACAAGATTTCCCCCGTTGCTCGTTCCGTCATGCGGCCGCAGCCGAATCTTCGATCGGCCTTGAGCCCATCGGTACAGCCGGGGCTAGCAGCTTTTGGTAAACGGCCCGATAACGCTCGACGTTGCGGGCCCAGTCATGGTTGGCAGCGACGTGGGCGTGGCCAGCGGCACGCCGCTTGTCCCAACCCGAGCGGTCGGCGAGCAAATCGGCCAGCGCGGCCGCGCAAGCCTGCGGATCATCGGGCGCGAACAGCGTGCCGGTCACGCCGTCGGTGATGAGTTCGCGGTGGCCGCCCACCGCCGACGCGGCGACGAGCTTGCCCTGGGCCATCGCTTCCAGGGGCTTGAGCGGGGTGACCAGATCGGTCAGCCGGCTGGCCTTGCGCGGATAGGCCAGGACGTCGGTCAGCGCGTAGTAGCGCTCCACCTCGTGGTGCGGGACCCGCCCGACGAAGCGGATCGCGGCGGCGGCGGGGGATGCCTCGGCCTGGGCCTTCAGCGCGTCCTCGCAGGGCCCGCCGCCGACGAGCAGCAGTTTCGCCTGGGGTTGCCGGGCGATCAGCGCGGGCATCGCGGCGATCAGGTCGTCGAGGCCTTCGTAGTCGTAGAAACTGCCGATGAAGCCGATCACCGGGCCGTCGCCGAGGCCGAGTTGCCCGGCGAGGACGGGGTCGCGGGCGGCTGGTGCGCCGAACAAGGTCAGGTCGACGCCGTTGGGCGCGATCGCAAGCCGCTCTGGCGAAACCCCGCGCGCGACCAGGTCGCCGCGCAGGCCCTCGCAGATCGTCACCACCGCATCGGCCGCGTCGACGACGTGGTTTTCGAGCGCCCGGGTCAGCCGGTATTTGATCGAGCCTTCGCGGCCCGTGCCGTTGCCGACTGCCGCGTCCTCCCAGAACGCGCGAATTTCATAGACGAACGGGATGCCCCGCGCCTTGGCCACCCGCGCCGCGGCCTGGCCGCACAGCGCCGGCGAATGCGCATGGAGGATGTCTGGACGCCATTCGTCGCAGACTTTGCCGATCGCGGCCGCCAGCCTGCCGATCTCGCGCCATTCGCTCAGGCCAGGCAGCCCGTCGGCCCATGTTCGATTTTCCCATGTTCGATTTTCCTGGCCGGGCGTGCGATGGAACAGCAGGCCGTCGGCTGCCTCGGGGGTTGGGCCGGGCGCGAAGTGCCGCACTCCGGTGATCCCGCGCACCTCGATCCCCGCGGCCTGCTGCGCCTTCAGGATGGCGCGCGTGCGGAAGGTGTAGCCGCTCTGCAGCGGCAGCGAGTGGTCGAGGATGTGCAGTACCCGGGTCATCGCCGGTATCCGTAGGCGAACAACGCTTAACGGCCGGTCAACTTGGGCGGGCCCCGGCTTAACGGTGCATCAACTCGCACCTGTTACTCCCGCAACCTATGATCGATTTCTTCGCGCTCGGGCTGATCCACGCGCTGCTGGCGCTCGCCGCCGTGCGGCTGATGGTGCGCGACGATCTCGATCAAGACCCGTCGGCACCCGACCGTGACTAGCGTCGGGCTGACGCTGTTCGTGCTCGCGCTGCTCGCGCTGGGCTTGCGGCGGCCGTTCCTGTGGGTGCTGGCTTACGTCTACATCGACGTGCTGGTGCCGCAGAAGATTTCGTACAACCTCCTCGCGCTGATCCCGATCTCGCTGATCGCGTTCATCCTGTGCTTCGGCGGCTGGCTGGCGATGGACCAGAAAGCCGACACCCGCTTTACCTTGCGCCAGGGGCTCCTGCTCGTGCTGCTGGCGTATTGCGGGGCGACCACGCTGGCGGCGGATTTCCCGATCGATGCTGCGGCGAAATGGGCCTGGGTGTGGAAGGGGCTCATCTTCGCGATCTTCCTGCCGTTCACGCTGCGCACGCGCCTGCGGTTCGAGGCGGTGACGCTGACGATGGTGCTGACCGTCGGCGCGATCATCATCAACGGCGGGATCAAGACGGTTGCCGGCGGCGGCGGTTATGGCGAGCTCAACTTGTTCGTCAACGACAACACCGGGATCTACGAAGGCTCGATCCTGTCGACGATCGCGATCGCGATCATCCCGCTGGTCATGTGGCTGGCCAAGCACGGCACGGTGTTCAAGCCCGACTGGCGGGTCAAGCTGTTCGCCGGCGCGCTGATCTTCGCGTGCATGCTGATCCCGATCGGCACCCAGGCGCGGACCGGGCTGGTGTGCCTCGCGCTCCTCGCAGTGCTGTCGCTGCGGTCGGTCAAGCGCCGCGTGCTGTACGTGGCGGCGGTTGGCGCGGCGGGGTTGATGGCCGTACCGTTCCTGCCACAGAGCTTCACCGCGCGAATGAGCACGATCGAGGATCATCAGTCCGACCGCTCCGCCTCGACGCGGGTCGCGGTGTGGATGTGGACTATCGACTACGCCAAGGAGCATCCATTCGGCGGCGGATTCGACGCCTATCGCGGCAACAAGATCGCCTACACGACGGTCAACGCGCAGACCGACGGCGGCATGACCTCGGTCGGCACGGAAGATGTGGTCGATGAGGGCCGGGCCTATCACTCGAGCTATTTCGAGATGCTGGGCGAGCAGGGTTGGCCGGGGCTGGCGCTGTGGCTGTGGCTCCAGGCGCTCGGCCTGTGGCAGATGGAGCGCTTGCGTCGCCGCTGGGGCAAACGCGCGGCGGAGTTTCCCGAGGATCGCTCGATGCAATGGCAGGCGCCGTTCGCCAACGCACTGCAGCAGTCGCAACTGGTGTACCTGCTCGGGTCGCTGTTCGTGGGAATCGCCTTCCAGCCGTTCATGCTGATGATCATCGGCCTCCAGTGCGGGCTGTGGAGCTACTTGCGCCGGCTCGATCAACCGGCGGGGCCGCGGGAGCACCCGGCCCGGCCAAAGCTGGTCGTGACGCGGCCCAGTATGCCGTAACGTCAACCGAGGACGCGCTCCCACTTCTCCGATTCCCGCGGGTTTCCGGCGTTGCGCCCCGCAATCGCTTGGTCCATCACTAGGCGAGAAACGGATAATGGAGAGCGAGCCCCATGAAGTTGCAGGACATGGTTGCCCAGGTCGGACAGGACGTCGGCACGTCGGAGTGGATCGTCGTCGATCAGCCGCGGATCGACGCCTTCGCCGACACCACCGAGGACCATCAGTTCATCCACGTTAACCCCGAGATGGCCAAGGCGACGCCATTCGGCGGGACGATCGCCCACGGGTTCCTGACCCTGTCGCTGCTGTCGCGCATGATGGAAACCGCGTGCGCGCCGCCGGAAGTGACGATGAGTGTGAACTACGGCTTCAACAAGCTCCGCTTCCTCACCCCGGTCAAAAGCGGCAAACGGATCCGTGGCCATTTCAAGCTGCTCGAACTGGTCGAAAAGCGCCCCGGCCAGTGGCAGCAGACGATGGAAGTCACGGTCGAGATCGAGGACGAGCCCAAGCCGTGCCTCGTCGCGGAATGGCTGTTCCAGCATTTTGCGTGACGACGATTGATCCAATGGAGAACTAGCATGCGCGATGCCGTCATAGTTTCCGCCGCCCGTACTCCGATCGGCCGCGCCTATCGCGGCGCGTTCAATGCCACGCCGGGTCCGACGCTGGGGGCGCTGTCGCTCAAGGCTGCGATCGAGCGCGCCGGGATCGAGCCCGGCGAAGTCGACGACGTGGTCTGGGGCGCGGCGCTGCAGCAAGGCAGTCAGGCGATGAACCTGGGCCGGCTTGTCGCCTTGCGCGGCGGGCTGCCGGTGAGCGTGCCCGGCATGACCATCGATCGGCAGTGCTCGTCCGGCTTGATGAGCATCGCCGCTGCTTCGCGCCAGGTCGTGATGGACCGGATGGAAGTCGTCGTCGCCGGCGGGTCGGAATCGATCAGCACCGTGCAGACCAAGGATTTCCGCATGGGCTTCGATCCGGAGCTTATCGCCCTGCACAACGCCACGTACATGCCGATGCTGCAAACCGCCGAAGTCGTCGCCAAGCGCTATGGCATCGGCCGCGACGCGATGGACGACTATGCCCTGCAGTCCCAGCAGCGGACCGCCGCCGCCCAGGCTGCGGGCGCATTCGACGCTGAGATCGTGCCGACGACGAGCACGATGACCGTCACCGACAAGGCGACCGGCGAGACCAGTCAGAAGCAGGTCACGCTCACAAAAGACGAAGGCAACCGTCCCGACACCACGCTGGAAGGACTGCAGTCGCTCCAGCCGGTTGTGCCCGGCGGCACGATCACCGCAGGGAACGCCAGCCAGCTGTCAGACGGTTCGGCGGCGGTCGTGGTGATGGAAGCCGCGCTTGCGGCAAAGAAGGGCCTGGCGCCTCTCGGGAGGTTCGTGGGCCTGGCGGTCGCCGGGACCGAGCCGGACGAAATGGGCATCGGCCCGGTTTTTGCGGTGCCCAAGCTGCTCCAGCGCTTCGGCGTGAAGATGGACGACATCGGCCTCTGGGAGCTGAACGAGGCGTTCGCGGTCCAGGTGCTCTACTGCCGCGACCAGATCGGCATCCCGAACGCGCTGCTCAACGTGAGCGGCGGGGCGATCTCCATCGGGCATCCGTATGGGATGACGGGCACGCGCAGCACGATCCACGCGCTGATCGAGGGCAAGCGCCGGGGCGCGAAGTACGTCGTGGTCACGATGTGCATCGGCGGCGGCATGGGCGCGGCCGGACTGTTCGAGGTTTTGTGAAACCAGATCCTCCCCATCGACTTGCGATGGGGAGGATATAGAACGTCAGGCCACTACCTTCAGCGCCGCGCGGCTGTGCCGGCGCATCCAGTCCTCGACGACCGGGGCGATGGAATGGCGCCATTTGCTGCCGTTGAAGATGCCGTAGTGGCCCACTTCCTTGGCCAGGAAATACTGCTTGCGGCCCTGGGACAGGCCGGTTGCCAGCGTGAGCGCCGCCTTGGTCTGACCCAGGCCGGAGATATCGTCGCGTTCGCCCTCGATCGCCAGGATCGCGGTGTCGCGAATTGCGCCAAGGTCGACCGGAGCGCCGCGGTGATTCAGTTCGCCCTTGGGCAGCGAATGGTTCTGGAACACATGCTCGATGGTCTGGAGATAGAACTCTGCGGTCATGTCGGCGACCGAGCGGTATTCCTCGTAAAACGCCTTGGTCGCATCGGCGCTTTCGCCGTCGCCCGCGACGAGGTGCTTGTACATCTGGAAGTGGCTTTGCATGTGCATCTTGAGGTTCATCGACAGGAACCCGGCGAGCTGGAGGAAGCCCGGATAGACCCGCCGTCCCGCGCCCGGATACATCAGCGGCACGGTGGCGATGACGTTGTTGGTGAACCAGCTGAGCGGGCGTTCGACCGCCATGGCGTTGACGCTGGTCGGCGCCTCGCGGGTGTCGATCGGGCCGCCCATCATCGTCAGCGTCGCGGGCCGGCAGGGATGCTCGGCCGCATTCATCAGTGCCGTTGCGGCGAGCGAGGGGACCGAGGGCTGGCACACCGCGATCACGTGGGCGCCGGGGCCGATGAACTCGAGGAAGTCGATGACGTAGTCGATGTAATCGTCGAGGTCGAACCGGCCCGCTTCGATCGGCACCTGTTTCGCGTCGGCCCAGTCGGTGATGTAGACCTCTGCACCTTCCAGCATCCGCGCGACGGTCCCGCGCAGCAGCGTGGCGAAATGCCCGCTCATCGGGGCGACGATCAGCAGCTTGGGGGCATCGTCGGGCAGGCCGGCGTGGGTAAAGCGCAGGAGGTTGCCGAACGGCCTGCGGCGCACGATCGCCTCGACCACGGGATGCTCCTGGCCGCCGACCGCCACGGTTTCGATGCCGAAGGCCGGCTTGCCGCGCGATGCGGCAGCATGGGAGAACACGTCGAGCGCGGAAGCGATCGTCGGGCCGAAGCCGAGCGCGGCGAGTGGATTGGCGGAATGCGTGGCTATTTCAGCCCCGAAGGAGGCCCAGGCGCCGGCGGTTGAGAGCCAGGCCCGCTGCAGTTCGTAAGCGTTATAGAGCACGTTCGTTCTCCGGGAAGGCTGCCCCTTGCGGAGGAAGGTGGCGCTTTCCCCGCCATGTTGCAATGCGGCAATGTGAAAAGGCGGTAAGCAAGGCTTTTGCGGCTTCTAAGCGCGGTGCCCGTGCGCTAGGGCGCGAGTGATGCCAGACGACAGCGATACCGCCAGCAATACTGGGCCTGCCCCGATCCCTACCGACGTTGCGAGCGCGCCGCCGCGTGCCGAGCGTCCGGCTCGCTCCCTCGGGCCCCTGCGGATGATCTGGCGCGCCGCCGCCGCTTATCCGGGGTGGGTGGCGATCGCCCTGGTTTCGCTGCTCGTGACCGCCTCGGCAACGCTGGCGATTCCGTCGGGTTTTCGGTTGATCATCGACCGCGGTTTCGCGCGCGGCGGCGACCCTGCCGATATCGGGCACTGGTTCCGCTACTTGTTCCTGATCGTGATCGTGCTCGCGCTGGGCACCGCGATGCGGTTCTATTCGGTCTCGTGGCTGGGTGAACGGGTGGTCGCGGATATCCGCCTGGCGGTGCAGCGCAACCTGCTGCGGCTGTCGCCCGGGTTTTTTGAAGAAAACAGCCCGCGCGAGATTTCCTCGCGGATGACCTCCGATACCGCGCTGATCGAACAGATCGTCGGGACCACCGTCTCCGTCGCCTTGCGCAACCTGATCATGGCGATCGGCGGGGTGGTCTTCCTGTTCTATCTGCAGCCGACCCTGACCCTGGGCCTGGTGGCGGGGATCGTGTTCGTGGTCGTGCCGATCGTCTGGTTCAGCCGCCGGCTGCGCACCGTCTCGCGCACCAGCCAGGACCGGGTGGCCGAGATCGGCTCGCTGGTTTCCGAAGTGCTGGGCGCGGCGAAGATCGTCCAGGCGTTCAATCAGGAGCACCGTGAGACCGAGCGTTTCGCCGACGCCGTCGAGCGGACGTTCGCAACCGCCAAGCGCCGGATCATGATCCGCGCGGTCATGACTTCCGTTGTCATGTTCCTAATCTTCGGAGCGCTGACGTTGTTGATGTGGCGCGGCGCGCTGGGCGTCGCTGCCGGCACGATCACCGGCGGCACGATCGCCGCATTCATCGTCACCGGCGGACTGGTGGCAGGCGCATTCGGCTCGTTGACCGAGACGTACGGCGATCTGGTCCGTGGGGCAGGCGCCGCGAGCCGGCTGAACGAACTGCTCAACGAAAAGCCGACGATCGCCCCGCCGGCCCGCCCGGTCGAGCTGCCCGCCGGGCGCGGGCAGCTCGCCTTCGATCACGTGACGTTCCGCTATCCTACGCGGCTCGAACATGCCGCGCTGCATGATTTCTCCCTGACCATCGAGCCGGGGGAGACGGTGGCTATCGTCGGGCCGTCGGGGGCAGGCAAGTCCACGCTGTTCCAGCTCGCCGAGCGGTTCTACGATCCGCAAGTCGGGACCATCAAGCTTGACGGGGTGCCGCTGACTTCGGCCGATCCCGCGGACATCCGCCGCCGCTTCGCCCTGGTGCCGCAGGAAGGCGTGCTATTCGCGGCCACCGCGCGGGACAACTTGCGCTACGGCAACTGGGATGCGGGCGACGAGGCGATCTGGGCGGCCACTCGCGCCGCCAATGCCGAGACGTTCCTGCGCGAGCTGCCGCAAGGCCTCGATACGTTTCTGGGTGAAGACGGGGCCCGGCTTTCGGGCGGTCAGCGCCAGCGCATGGCGATCGCCCGCGCCCTGCTGCGCGACGCGCCGATCCTGCTGCTCGACGAGGCGACCAGCGCGCTCGATGCCGAGAGCGAGCGGTTGGTCCAGGACGCGCTTGAGCGGTTGATGAGCACGCGCACCACGCTCGTCATCGCCCACCGTTTGGCGACCGTCCGGCAGGCCGACCGGATTATCGTGATGGACCGCGGCCGGATCGTCGAGCAGGGGCGCCACGCTGAGCTCGCTCGCGCCGGCGGCCTTTACGCGCGGCTTGCCGCCCTGCAGTTCGACGAGGCGAAGTTCGCCGCGCAATCGTGATCGCCTGACGACAGGAACCACCCATGGATCTTACGCTCACCGCCGTCCTGCTCGGCATCGTCGAAGGCCTGACTGAGTTTATTCCGGTATCCTCGACCGGGCACCTGATCCTGGCTTCCGAGATCTTCGGCTATGATGCCGCGACGTGGAAGGTCTTCAACGTCGTGATCCAGCTCGGGGCGATCCTCGCGGTGATCGTCCAGTACTGGCGCACGTTCTGGGCAGTCGGCCGGGGCTTGCTCAAGCTGGAACCGATGAGCTTCAGGTTCCTGCGCAACATCCTGCTGGGGTTTCTGCCCTCGGCGGTGGTCGGCCTCGCGCTCAAGGATTACATCGACATCATGCTGGGCAGCCCCCTGATCGTGGGGTGGGCGCTGGTGGTCGGCGGCATCGCGATCCTGGCGGTGGAGCGCTGGGCCAAACCCGGCCCGGCAAGCGGCGTCGCACAGTTGCCGGCACGCCAGGCGCTGGGCGTCGGGCTGCTCCAGTGCATCTCGATGATTCCCGGCGTCAGTCGCTCGGGTGCGACGATCATGGGCGCCTTGGCGATGGGGATCGATCGGCGCACCGCGGCGGAATTCAGCTTTTTCCTCGCCGTGCCCACGATGCTCGGCGCGACGACGCTGGAGCTGTGGGGCAGCCGGGCGGCTCTCGGCGCGGGGCTCGGTCCCGTCGGCTGGAGCCAGATCGCGATCGGTTTCGTCGTCGCGTTCGTCGTCGCGTTGGTGGTGATCAAGGCGTTCGTGGCTTACGTCAGCAAGGCCGGATTTGCGCCGTTTGCGTGGTATCGCATCGCCGCGGGGATCCTGGCGATAGTCCTGTTGTCGCGCGCCTAAGTCGGCATCGCCGGGCGACGATAATGCGGTAGTATGGAACCAAGTCCGGCGTCAGCTATTTTCCTAGTGCGAACAGCACAAGGAATAAGCACATGGGCCTGATCATTCTAATCATCATCGGTGGCATTCTCGGTTGGCTCGCCAGCATAGTCATGCGCACTGACGGGCAGCAGGGCATCCTGCTCAACGTCATTGTTGGCGTCGTCGGTGCTCTGCTTGCTGGGTTCATCATCAATCCGATGATCGGCGGCGGCAATATCATGAACGGCGACTTCAGCGGCAGCTCGCTGCTCGTCTCGTTCCTCGGTGCTGTCGTTCTGCTGGCGATCGTCAATCTCGTCCGTCGCGGCTCAGTCCGCTAAGCGGGCAACGATAAGTTTCAGGGACGGTGCGCCGCACCGTCCCTGTTTCGTTGAACCACTCATTCCAAACCACCAAGGGGAGTAACCTGATGAAGACTTTCATGAAAGGCGTCATGCTGGCGTCCGTTGCGACGATGGCACTCGGCCTTGCCGCTTGTGACAGCAAGAAGGAAAACGCGGCTGAGGATCAGGCCCAATCGGTCCGCGAATCGTCTGATGCTGCCGCTGATGCCATCGAAAGCCAGGCTGCTCCCGTAGGCGGCGTCGCTGAAGACGTGGCCGATTCCAAAGCCGACGCCATACGTGAGACCGGCGAGGCCAAGGCCGATGCCATGGAAGACAAGGCCGACAAGATGAGCGCGCCGAAGTCCAACTGAGCGAACACCGCAGTGCAGTAAGGCCGGCGGCATTTGCCGCCGGCCTTTTGCGTGCGGAAATGCGTGCGGACCTTGACTTGTCCGAGAGTCTACCGCAATGGCCCGCCTTCGCGAACGGCCTTCCTCAAGCTTGTGGGGGCCGGTCGGACCCCGATATGCCTGGCCCGTGTGGCCGAAAAATTTAGGAACTAGGCCATGGCCAAGCCCGCAACAGTCAAGATCCGGCTGGTTTCGACCGCCGACACCGGCTTCTTCTATGTAACCAAGAAGAATCCGCGCAACACGACCGAGAAGATGACCTTCCGGAAGTACGACCCGGTCGTGCGCAAGCACGTCGAGTTCAAGGAAGCCAAGATCAAGTAAGAACCTTCGGGTTCACCTGGTGGAACCTTCGGGTTCACAGGGGGTTCAAGGCCGGTGCGTAAAAGGACTGGCATGACCCGATTGATCGAGACTTTCACAAAGCTTTCAGGCGCCGCGGTAATCGCGGCGCTTGTCGTTTCGGCTCCGCTCGCAGTGGCCCCCGTCGCCCAGGCCCAAGTGCCGAACGCGGCTGAGTCGGCGCAACTGACCCAGGCAGTCGCGGCGTTGCGCGGCATTTCGACGATGCGCGCCGATTTCGTCCAGACAGACCGAAGTGGCCGGGGCGTGAGCGGGGTCCTCACCCTGCAGCGTCCCGGCAAGATCCGCTTCCAGTACGAAAAGGGCGTGCCGCTGCTGATCGTCTCCGACGGTTCGGCCCTGACGCTGATCGATTACGAAGTCCGCCAGGTGCAACGCTGGCCGATCCGCAACAGCCCGCTTGGCGTGCTGCTCGATCCGAATCGCGACGTGTCGCGCTATGGCAAACTGCAGCCGACCGGCGATCCTAACGTGGTCGCCGTCGAAGTCCGCGATCGGGCCCATCCTGAATTCGGGGTGATCACCCTGGTCTTCGT
>JBDSOM010000179.1:0-6943 GCA_039914785.1 Novosphingobium sp. | reverse complement strand
CAGATGCCCTTGGGGTCGGTGAAGCGGACATCGACCCACTCGATCTCTTCGTCCTTGATGCGCTTGAGGATGTCACTCGCTTTGCTCATGTCTGGTCCTTCTTTTTCGCCACCCCGGCCGATCCCGGAGTTCACGAAGCCATGATAAAGTAGGTTCCCGGCCCGAACGGAAGATACGAGCCGGGAGCGGAGTCCTTGCGAACGCTAGATCGCGTCGTCGTTGCGCTCGCCGGTGCGGATGCGCAGGGCGGTTTCGACGGGGATCACGAAGATCTTGCCGTCGCCGATCCGGCCGGTCTGCGCCGCGGCGGCGATTGCCTCGACCACGCGGTCCGCGAGGTCGTCGGAAACCACGACCTCGAGCTTCACCTTGGGCAGGAAATCGACGACATATTCGGCCCCGCGGTAAAGTTCGGTGTGGCCCTTTTGCCGGCCGAAGCCCTTGGCCTCGGTCACGGTAATGCCGGACACGCCGACTTCGTGAAGGGCTTCCTTCACCTCGTCGAGCTTGAACGGCTTGATGATCGCCTCGATCTTCTTCACGCCAGATTGATCCCTTCGTTACCGCCCACCACGGCATGCGGCCATACCCAGCACGCCGAGCGGGCGGGGTGTCCAAAGCCTCGCCAAGTACCTATCAAGAATCGTGCCAGAGGCACCACGCTGCCCTAGGCCAACGGGCTTTCATGGAAAAGAGCAGAATCGCACGATTCTATTGGGAGTTGTCGCGAACGTGATAGATTTGTGCGCTGCACCATAATTGGCCTGCTTAAAAATTAGTCAGGCCTGCCTCGGAATTGGGCAATTACAACTGCAATCCGGCGGTCTCTGCTAGGCCAGCCATCAGGTTCAGGCTCTGGACCGCCGCGCCGCTCGCGCCCTTGCCGAGGTTGTCGAGCACCGCAACGAGCCGCACCTGGCTGCCGTCCTGTGAGCCGTAGACCGCGAGCTCGAGCCGGTCGGAAGGATCCTCCAGCCGGTGGATCAGCAGCTCGGCAGGAGCTTCGCCATCGCGTACCGTGACGACGGCGCTCCTGGCGAAGAATTCGGCCAGGCAGACCCGCAGCACTTCGGGCGCGGCGGCGACCGTCATCGCGGCCAGTTGCAGTGGAACCTCGACGATCATTCCGCGATGCGCGGGCACGACCGAGGGCGCGAAAAGCGGCGGGATGGAAAGGCCGCACTGGGCCTGCATTTCGCCGACGTGCTTGTGGCCGAGGCCGAGCGCGTACGTGCGGTAGGCTATCTCCGGGTTCTCTTCGAACCGCTTGATCAGGGCCTTGCCGCCGCCGGAGTATCCGGACACGGCGTTGCAGGTGTAGCCCCAGTCGGCCGGGAGCAAGCCAGCGCGGACGAGCGGCGCGATCAGCGCGATGAAGCCGCTGGGATAGCAGCCGGGGTTGCTGACGCGCGCGGCGTTCGCGACCGCCTCGCGGCCGACGATTTCGGGAAAGCCGTAAGTCCAGCCCGGCGCGACGCGGTGCGCGGTCGAGGCGTCGATGATCCGCACTTTCGCGCCTTCCGCCAGCGCCACCGCTTCGATCGCGGCGTCGTCGGGCAGGCACAACACCGCGAAATCCGCGCTGTGATAGGCCTCGCGCCGTGCTTCGGCGGACTTGCGCTGTTCGTCGTCGAGGATCAGCAACTCGAACTCGCTGCGACCCTCAAGGCGTTCGAGAATCTCAAGGCCGGTCGTCCCGGCGGCGCCGTCGATGAATACGGTGGTGGTCATGCACTTGCCTCCAGTCGATCGAGCGCGACGTAGCCCACTAAACCGAACTCACCGCCCGCCTGGCCCCAGGCCGTGGGGCCAGCGATGTCGAGCACCGCGAAGTCGCTGCCGCCCGGAAGCTGGGCCAAGGTGTCGGCATCGCTCCGCGAAGCCGCGCGCAACGCCGCGCCGCCTGCGGCGATCTTGCGGGGCTGGGGGACGGCGTAATGCGGCACGAAATAGCGGCCCGCGAGCGCGATATGCGCCAGATCGCCGCGCACTGCGGTGTGCGCCGGATCGGCCAGCTTCATCGGTCCGAGCAGCGCGAACGTCTTGCCGTCAAGATTACCAGTATCGAACAATTACCCGATGCCTCCTGTGGGATGCGGGCGCTTACCCTTGCGCGGGGGGAGAGGCAAGTTTGCGCGCTGGGGCGCCCCGTACGCCGAACGAAAAATGGCCGGGCAGCAGAGCTGCCCGGCCAATCTTGATGAGCTTTCCGGCAGCCCGCGTGATCGAAGATCAGCGCGAACCTAATGCGATGCGTGCGCTGACGCCGAACTCGCGAGGAGCGGTGACGGTCGCGTTGTAGTATTCGGACTGGTAGGCGATCGAGCCGCTGCTGCCGCTGCTGAAGTTACGGATCGACTGCGAAATCGGTTCAGAGCCGTACTGGATATTCCGCGCTGAGCGGCAGCAGGGTGGCGGTCGCAAGCGCGACGGCGGTGAACTTTTTCGCCCAAGGTTGGTTTCTGCGGTGTTCCGCAAAAAAACGTGCAGCCGCCCACAAAATAGGGAAAGCCGGGCAGCGATTGTGGATTTACTCGGCGTTATAAAAACTCTGGGATTATACCAACCCTACGCGCGAAATCGCCGCTGCAGCATGTGCCAGGACGCGCGCAGGCCGAGCGCATCGCCGCCCTTTGGGCGGCCGGGCTTGGCGGCGGGGCGCCAGGCGAACGTGTCGAAGTGCGCCCAGTCGATCCCTTCGGCCACAAACCTGTCGAGGAACAGCCCCGCGACGCTCGCGCCGGCAAAGCCGTTGGTGGCACTGTTGTTGAGGTCGGCGATGTCGGACTTCAGGTACTCGCGGTACGCTTCGTGCAGCGGGAGCCGCCAGCACGGATCGTCGCATTCCCGCCCCGCCTGAAGCAGCGCCTCGGCGGTGTCGTCACGGCGCGTCATCAGCGCGGGGAGGTCGGGCCCCAGCGCCGCGCGGGCGGCGCCGGTCAGGGTCGCGAAATCGATGATGAGTTCGGGCCGGCCCCCGATTTCGCCACCTTCGCCCGCCCGGGCCAGCGCATCGCCCAGGACCAGGCGTCCCTCGGCGTCGGTATTGCCGATCTCGACGCTGATGCCCGCGCGCGAGCGCAAGACGTCACCGGGCCGAAAGGCATTGCCCGCGACGGCGTTTTCCACGGCGGGAACCAGCAAGTGCAGCCGCACTTTCAATCCCCCGCCCATGATCAGGCCGGCGAGCGCGAGGGCATGGGCCGCGCCGCCCATGTCCTTCTTCATCAACAGCATCCCCGAGGACGGTTTGATGTCGAGCCCCCCGCTGTCGAAGCACACGCCCTTGCCGACGATGGCGACGCGGGGGTGCGCGGGATCGCCCCACTCCAGTTCGATCATCCGCGGAGCATGGCTGCGCGCCGCAGCGCGCCCGACCATGTGGACCATCGGAAACTCGCGCTCCAGCGTGTCCCCGCGGGTCACCCGCAGTTCGGCGCCATAAGCTTTTGCCAGCGCTTCCGCTTCGGCTTCCAGCTCCGCCGGGCCCATGTCCTCGGCCGGGGTGTTGACGAGGTCGCGCACTTTCATCACGGCGGCAGCTTCGGCGAGCGTAGGCGCGATTTCGGCAACCTCCTGGGTGAGCAGGACGCGCGGGCCTTCGTTGTCGGCGTCCTTGCGATAGCGGTCGAACCGGTACTGGGCCACCGTCCAGCCGAACTTCGCCGAGCCGGCATCGCCCGCGGCGAGGCGATAGGCGCCGGCCGGCAGGGTCTCGGCGAGCTTCGCCAGGCACCAATTCGACAAGGCCGCGACATCGGCAACGCCGCCCACCGCGAACCAGGCGTCGCCATCGGGCACGATCGCGTGCTCGAACGCGCCGCCTGCGAACTTTTGCGCGGCGATCGTGGCGCGCTGGGGGCCGGACATGCCGCTAAGCCAGCCGGTGAAGGTCTGCTTGTCGACGAGGTGGACCGGAATCGCGGACTCGCCGCGGTCGGGCTGGATCAGGGCATGCTTGTCGTTCATTATGCTGGCCGTGCCGTAGAGACGCGGCCGAAGCGAGAGGAAAATCGGTCATGCGTCACTTGTTACTGGTCGCCACTGCGCCACTTTTGGTTCTGGCGGCCTGCAACGAGGAAGCGCCGGCCCCCCAGCCGAGCCCCAGCACCAGCGCGGCGGCAAGCCCGGCCGCGGGGGTTGCGCGCCCCCCGGCGGGCCAGGCGCGCTCGGTCGAGGAATCGAACGACCGCTACGAATTCGCTTATGCCTATCCTGCCGCCGCCGATGCCATCCCGGCCCTGAAGGCGAAGCTCGACGCCGATCTTGCCGAACAGCGGGCGGAGCTGGTCGCCGAAGCCAAGGAAGGCGCGGACGACGCCAAGGAGGGCGGTTTTCCGTACCATCCGCACAGCCGGATGATGGACTGGAAGGTCGTGACCGATCTGCCGGGCTGGCTCAGCCTTTCGACCATCGTGTCCACTTTCGAAGGGGGAGCGCACCCCAACTACGTCTACGACGCGCTGCTGTGGGACAAATCCGCAGGCCGGCAGCGTGCCGCGCTCGACCTGTTCACCTCCAAGCAGGCGTTGTCGACGGCGATCGGCCAGGCGTTTTGCGACGCGATCGACCGCCAGCGGCAAAAGAAACGCGGCCAGCCGATCGATCGCGCGAGCGGAGACTTGTTCACCAACTGCCTCGACCCGGTCGATTACACGGTAATCCTCGGGTCGGCGGGGCGTCGGGGGTTGGACCGCATCGGCTTTCTCGTGCCGCCGTACGAGGCGGGGCCTTACGCGGAGGGCGGCTACGAGGTCACGCTGCCGGTGTCGGCCAAGGTGATGGCGCTGGTGAAGCCGGAGTTTCGCGCGAGCTTCGCGGCGGCGCGCTGATGTCCGCCATCTCGCAATTCCGTCCAATCCACGCTACATCGGCACGATGACGCAATATCAGACCATTACCGACGACGAGACCGTCCTGCGTGACGGCACGATCAAACTCCACGGCCCCGCGGCGTTCGAGGGAATGCGCCGGGCCGGCCGGCTTGCTGCCGAAATCCTCGACGCGCTCGCGCCGTTGGTCCAGCCTGGCGTGACGACCGCGCACCTCGACGATGTCGTACGGCAGATGACGCTCGATGGCGGAGCGGTTCCGGCAACGCTCGGCTATCGCGGCTATCAGCACAGCTGTTGCATCTCGATCAACCACGTCGTTTGCCACGGCATTCCGTCGGAAGCAAAGACGCTGCGCGACGGCGATATCGTCAACATCGACGTCACCCCGTTGCTGGATGGTTGGCACGGCGATTCGAGCCGGATGTACCTGGTCGGCGATGTGCCCCTCAAAGCGCGCCGCCTCGTCGAAGTGACGCATGAGTGCCTGATGCTGGGGATCGCCCAGGCCAAGCCCGGGGGCCATCTCGGCGACATCGGCGCGGCGATCCAGAAACATGCGGAAAGCAGCCGCTACGGGGTCGTCCGCGAGTTCTGCGGGCATGGCCTTGGTCGCCTGTTCCATGACGCCCCGGAAATCGTCCACGCCGCGCGCGCCGGGACCGGGCCAGAGCTGCGGCCGGGGATGTTCTTCACGATCGAACCGATGATCAATCTCGGCAAGTCGCCGGTGAAGTTGCTCGATGATGGCTGGACGGCGGTGACCCGCGATCGCTCGCTGTCGGCGCAGTTCGAGCATTCTATCGGGATCACCGACGACGGCTGCGAGATTTTTACGCTGAGTCCCAAGGGGTTGCACAAGCCGCCTTACGCTTGATCACGTCCGGGACGAGGTCATCCGCGCGCGCTGCGTACCGCTGCGCCCGCTGCGAACGGGGCGAGCGCGACGAGTAGAAGGCTGACTGCCCCGGTCAGCGCAATGCCGCTGTTGCCGCTTTCCGCCAGGCTCCCCGCGCCGAAGATCAGCAGCGGCACCGCGAGCGGGATCACCAGCAGTCCGGCCAGCGCAACGCCGCCGCGCAAGCCCGCCGTGAGCGCCGCGACGGTGACCCCGAGGGCCGCCAGTCCAGGGGTTCCAGCGAGCAGCCCCAGGGCCACTAACCGCAACCGTTCGGCATCCAGACCGAGCAGCGCGGCGGCGGGAAGCGCCGCCAACATCAGCGGTGGCCCGAAGCTCAACCAGTGCGCCAGCACGCGCACCGCGACGATCGCCTCCTCAGACAGTCCGCGCAGTACGAGTTGGTCGAACGTGCCAAGCTCGAGGTCGGGTTCGATCAGGCGGTCGAGCGGCAGGATCGCGGCAAGCAACGCTGCCACCCAGATCACGCCGCCCCCGGTGCGGGTCAGCAACGGGCCGTCGGGTCCGACCGCGAAGGGGAACAGCATCGCGACCGCCAGGAAGAACAGCAGCGGCAGCATCGTCCCGCCGCGGCGTCCGCCGGGCAGGAACATGGCCAGGTCGCGCTTGAGCAAAAGGAGGAGCTGGCGGGTCACGCGGGCACGGCCGCCAGGTCGAGCGTTCGAGCAGCGCGCAATGCGAACGGCTGGTGCGAGGCGATGACGCAGATCCCGCCGGCCTCGCAGTGATCGGTCACCAGTGTCTCCACGACCGCGACCGCTTCCTTGTCGAGCCCATTGAAAGGTTCGTCGAGCAGCCAGATCGGCGCCCGCTGGCCGAGCAGGCGGGCCATCGCGGCGCGCTTTTTCTGGCCAGTCGAGAGGTAACGGACGGGCACGTCCAACAGGTCGCCGAGCCCCAGGGGCGCAAGGTCGGCCTTGCCGCCGTCAAGGTGTTCCCAGAAATGGAGGGCGCGACCCAGCGGCAGCAGCGGGTCGAGGGCGGGGCGCTCGTCCATCAATGCCACCGCGCCGTCGCGCATTACCGTGCCGGCAAATGGCGGGAGCAGACCGGCGATGATGCGCAGCAGGCTCGACTTGCCGACCCCGTTCGGCCCGCGCACGTGCAACGCTTCACCCGGCGTTAGCGTCAGTCCCAGCCCGGCGAACAACACGCGCTCACCGCGCCGGCAGGCCAGGTCGCGGACAATGAG
>JBDSOM010000086.1:0-4313 GCA_039914785.1 Novosphingobium sp. | reverse complement strand
GGGGACCGACGCCGGTCTCACGCAACGCGACTCACGCGCTAGCGCATGCGGACATAGCGTCCGGGCGCATCCTCGATCACCGCGTCGCCTTTGCTTCCGGGCACGCGCTTGCCGGTCGCGGCGATCTGGGTGTTGTCCTGCTCGCGCAGCCATTCCAGCCAGTAGGGCCACCAACTACCGGGATGTTCCTGGGCCCCGGCGATGAAGTCCTCGAGCGATGCTGACTGGGCGTCGTTGGTCCAGTACTGGTACTTGTTCGCTGCCGGCGGATTGACGACTCCGGCGATATGGCCGGACCCGGCGAGCATGAACTTGACCGGCCCGCTGAAGTGCCCGGTCGTGCGCCAGACGCTTTCGGGCGGGGCGATGTGATCCTCGCGCCCGGCCTGGACGAAGCTGGGCGTTTCGATCAGCGACAGGTCGATCGCGACGCCGTCGGCGGAGAGAGAATCCGCCACGATCAGGCGATTGTCGCGATAGAGGTCCTTCAGGTACGACTGGTGCCACTTGGTCGGCAGGTTGGTCGTGTCGCCGTTCCAGTGGAGCAGGTCGAACGCGGGGTAGTCCTTGCCGAGCAGGTAGTTGTTGACCACGTAGCTCCAGATCAGGTCGTTGCCGCGCAGCAGATTGAACGTCGCGGCCATGTAGCGCCCGTCGAGATAGCCTTCGGGCGATAGCTTCGCGAGGGTCGCGATCTGCTGTTCGTCGATGAAGTTGCGCAGTTCGCCGGCCTTCTCGAAATCGACTTGGGCGGTGAAGAACGTCGCGGTTCGCACTTTGTCGGCCTCGCCGCGCCGCGCCAGGATCGCCAGCGTCGCGGCCAGCGTCGTGCCCGCGACGCAATAGCCGATCGCATGGACCGCCGGCACTTTCAGCCGCGCGCGGATCGCGTCGATCGCCTCGATCTGGGCGCGGATGTAATCGTCCCACACCACGTCGGCGGTGCTCGCGTCGGCGGACTTCCACGAGACCATGAACACCGTGACCCCCTGTTCGGCCGCCCAGCGGACGAAGCTTTTCGCCGGGTTCAGATCGAGGATGTAGAAGCGGTTGATCCACGGCGGGAAGATCACCAGCGGGACGGCCAGGACCTTTTCCGTCGTGGGCGTGTACTGGATCAACTGGAACAGCCGCGATTCGTGGACGACCTTGCCCGGCGTGACCGCGATGTTCTCGCCGAGCTTGAACGCCTCGGGATCGGTGTGGGTCAACTGGCCGCGGGTGAGATCCTGGATCAGGTGCTCCATGCCCTTGACCAGGCTTTCGCCCTTGGTCTCGATCGCGCGGTCGATGACGAGCGGATTGGTCAGCGGGAAGTGGTCGGGGCTCAGCGCCTCGGTCAGCATGCGCACGGCAAAGCGAAGCTGGTCGTGCTTGTCCGGCGCGATCCCGGTGAGGTTGTCGACCGCGCCCGCCATCTGCTCGGCCAGCATCAGGTAGGTCTGGTGGAGCACCGCATACAGCGGCTGTTCACGCCATTTGGGATCGGCGAAGCGGCGGTCGTGGCGCGGCAGCTCCCGGCTGGCGTCGCCGTTCTGGGCGAGCACGCTCTGCCACACCGCCATGCCGTCTTCCATCATGCGCTTCTGGGCATTGCCCCAACTGCTCATCAGCGTGAGCCACTGCGCCGCGCCGGGAACGGCGGTGGTCCCCTGGTTCTGCTGGAAATCGAGCCAGAGCCGCTGGATCCGCTCGCCGACGTTGCCCCAGTGCGCCGGATCGCTCGCGTCGGCGGGATTGCCGCCCTTAACGCCGCCCGTACCGGGCGCCAGCCCGGTAATCGGCGCGAGCATAGTTTGCAGCGCGTCGGTCTGGAACTTCAGGATCTGTCCGAAGATATCCGCGGGGGTCGTGCCTGGCGAATCGCCCATCGTATGCTCCTTGGCTGCGCCCACGTTAGCCCATCGGGCGATCCGAAACTATTTCTCGTGGGTGCCTGGCTTGTTGCGGATTGCGCGCGCGATCAGCGTGTGGTGCACCGCGCCGCGCTGACCGGGCGGTAGTTCGCCGTGAACTTCGGGATATTGTCCGATCGTTCGCCGAAGTCGTGTCCGTCGCCCAAGTTCAGGTCGATCACCCGGCCACCCGGCACTTCTTCGTTGACGTAGTATTCCAGCGTGATGTTCTTGCGCGCCTTGCCCCACACGCCGTGGCCGCGCAGCAGTTCGTCGTCCGTCCGCCGGATCAGAAAGCGGAACAGCGTCGCGCCGCAAGCGCCGTCCGCCGCAACGCTAACGCCGCAGAAGTCGCGGCCACACGGGGCGATGTCGATCGTCTTGTACAGCTTGCCTCGGCTGGAAAAGACTTCCTTGTCGCCGCTCACCGTCCAGCGCCCATAATAGTGCGAGCGCGGATCCGGCGCGGACCGCGCGCCCGCATCCGACCGCGGCCCTTGCGCCATGACGACGCCCGAGGCCAGGGCGATACCTGCCACCGCAGCCAGGCCAAGAAATTTTGGGCCGGCCCCCCGAATCGACAGCCGCGCCAATGAATGAGATAATCCTGCCATGTCCGTCTCCACCCTCGGATCTGCCAAGCGCAGCCTGCCGTTCCAGGCGGTGCGCTGGATCGTTCTATCAGCGATCGCGGGGTTTGTAACGACGGTCGTGGCCAAAGGGCTGATGCAGACGTTCGACCAGGACGACTTTCCCGAGGCGCTGCTGGTAAAGGTCGAGGCGCTGCCGGTGATCTTTCCGGTCCACATGTTCACAGGCGCGCTGGCGCTGATCCTGATCCCGCTCGCCTTGGTGCTGCGCCCGTGGCCGAAATGGCACCGTGCGGCGGGGCGGATTGCGGCGGTGGATGTGCTCGTCGCCGGCATCAGCGCATTCCCCGTGGCCTGGACCGAGCCCGTCACGGTATGGTCCGGTGCCGGCTTTATCGCCCAGGCCGCCGTGTGGCTCACCTTCCTGGCGCTCGGCATCCGCCACATTCGCGCGGGCCGCGTGGCCGAACACCGCGCCTGCATGCTGCTGATGACCGCGACCGCCTCGGGCGCGATATTCTTCCGGATATATCTCGCTTCGTGGGCGCTGCTGGCACCGGGCCGCCACTTCGCCGCGTTCTATTCGGCGGACGCGTGGGCGGCCTGGCTGTTGCCGGTGCTCGGGACCGCGCTGGCCATCAAAAAACGGCCGATCATCAAACAGGCTGGCGGTTGGCGAACTATTCCCCGATAAGGCCCGTCTCAACATAATCTGGAAAAGGTCTCATGGAAGACGAGTTCTACCGCATCAAGCGCCTACCGCCCTATGTCATCGCCGAAGTGAATGACATGCGAGCGGCGGCGCGCGCCAGCGGCAGGGACATCATCGACCTGGGCATGGGCAATCCTGATTTGCCGCCGCCGCAGCACGTCATCGACAAGCTGTGCGAAGTCGCCAGGAAGCCCGATGCGCATGGCTATTCGGCCTCCAAGGGCATCCCCGGCGTGCGCAAGGCGCAGGCCAATTACTATGGCCGCCGCTTCGGGGTGGAGCTCGATCCCAACACCGAGGTCGTGATGACCATGGGCTCGAAGGAGGGCCTCGCCTCCATGGCCACGGCGATGACCGCGCCCGGCGACGTGGTGATGGCCCCGAACCCGAGCTATCCGATCCACACGTTCGGCTTCATCATCGCCGGCGCGACGATCCGCTCCGTGCCGACGACGCCGGACGAGAACTACTGGCGCAGCCTCGAGAAGGCGATGGCCTTCACCGTGCCGCGCCCGTCGATCCTGATCGTCAACTATCCGTCGAACCCGACCGCCGAGACGGTCGACCTCGCGTTCTACGAGCGGCTGGTCGCCTGGGCAAAAGAGAACAAGGTCTGGGTCCTCTCGGACCTCGCCTATTCGGAACTGTACTACGACGGCAACCCGACGGTCTCGATCCTCCAGGTGCCGGGCGCGAAGGACATCGCGGTCGAATTCACCTCGATGAGCAAGACGTTCTCGATGGCCGGCTGGCGCGTCGGCTTCGCGGTCGGCAACAAGAAGCTGATCGCCGCGCTGACCCGGGTGAAAAGCTACCTCGATTACGGGGCATTCACCCCGATCCAGGCGGCGGCTTGCGCGGCACTCAACGGGCCGCAGGACATCGTCGAGATGAACCGCCAGCTTTACCAAAAGCGCCGCGACGTGCTGGTCGAAAGCTTCGGCCGCGCCGGGTGGGTCATCCCCAGCCCCAAGGCGTCGATGTTCGCCTGGGCCCCGCTGCCGCCAGCACTGCGGGAAATGGGCAGCCTGGAGTTCTCCAAGCAGCTCCTGACCCATGCCGAAGTCGCGGTCGCGCCGGGCGTCGGTTATGGCGAGGACGGCGAGGGTTACGTGC
>JBDSOM010000006.1:0-15171 GCA_039914785.1 Novosphingobium sp. | reverse complement strand
CCTTTTCTTCGACCAGGTTGGACAGCACCATCCCCGCCAGGATCATCGTCAGCAGGAACAGCATCGTCTGGGCGCCTTGGGCGGTGCCGGCACGGCTGCGGCTGCTGTCGACATTGCTGGTCCGGGTGCGGTCGAGCGCCACCTCGGGATAGGCCGGGGCGTCCGGCTGGAGCGCTACCCCTGCGATCAGCGCGACGTCGCCCTGCCATTGGGCGAGGCGATCGGCCGTTCCGGTCAGCACCGGCTTTTCCAGGGTCCCGCTGACGATCGCGGCGACGTCGCTGCGCTTCAGCTCGGTGGGAATATCGACGCGTTCACCGCCCGCGCCCCGCAGCACGCGCACTTCGGGCAGGCCAGGATCGACCTGGCGCGCCAGCCGAGTTCGCGCGCCGACCATCGCCGCCGCGTCGGCCGGGGCCATCACGATGCCCAATGCGGGCCGTACCTCGCTCTGCTGAACTTTCTGCCCGATACTGCCGGCGATCACCGCGATGACCACGGGGAAGAACGGCGCGAGCAGGAAGAAGATGAAGCTGCGACCGAACAGGATCGCGGTAAAATCGCGCCGCGCCATGACCATAGCCGCGGAGAGGGTGGAGAGGCGGCCCGTTTTCATCAGCGCAACTCCTCGCCGGTGGCTTCTTCAAGCGCCCGCGCGGCGGCTTCGCCGGCGATTGCAACGAACGCATCGTGGAGTCCGGCGCGTTCGATCGACAACGAAAGAATGCCCGCCTCGCCCTCGATCAGCGCGCGCAGCAACGGCTCGATCCCGCTATCGGGCAGCGAGAAGTTCCAGAAGCTTCCTTCATGCCGGGCATCGGCGGGCAGGGCGGCACGCCATGGTCCGTCCTGGGCGCGTGTTTCGAGCCGTACTTGTGGCGGGATGCGGTCACGGGCGACATCGACCGGCCCGGCGAAGGGCACTTTGCCCCCGGCGATGATCGCCACCTCGTCGCACAGGCGCTCGGCGTGGGCGATGACGTGGGTCGAGAAGATGACCGTCGTACCCTTCTCGGCGAGGGCGCGGATCACGCGTTCTAGCCGGCCTTGGTTGATCGCGTCGAGGCCGGAGAACGGCTCGTCGAACACCACCAGGCGCGGCTCGTGGACCAGCGTGCCAAGCAATTGGACTTGCTGGGCCATGCCTTTGGACAGCTGGCGGATCTGGCGATCGGCGGCGTAACCCAGGCCATTTTCCTCAAGCAACGCGCGTCCGCGCTTGCGCCCCTCGGCCAGGGGCAGGCCGCGCAGTGCGCCGAGGAAGGCGATCGCCTCGTAGGCCTTCATCGTCGGGTAAAGCCCGCGCTCCTCGGGCAGATATCCGATCGCGTGGGCTACTGCGTGCGGGCGTTCGAAGCCAAGCACGCACCGATAGCCGGCGTCGGGGTCGATGATCCCCAGGAGCATCCGCAAGCTGGTCGTCTTGCCCGCGCCGTTGGGGCCGAGTACCCCGTAGATCGAGCCTTCCGGAACCGCCAGATCGACGCCGTCGACTGCGGTGAACCCGTCGAAGCGCTTGACCAGACCCCGAGCCTCTATCGCCAGGGGGCGCTCGCTCGCTATCGAAACTCCGCCCACCGGCCGATTGCTTACATCCATCTTCATGGGATACGCGCATTAGGCAGGGCTTGTGAATGGGAGGGCCAGCAAGTTTGGTTAATGCCGCCGCGATCCACCGGCTGAAAGACGATTTGCAGGCCGAGGCCAAGCGGCTGGGCTTTGCGGCGTGTGGGATCGCGCCCGCCGGCGACGATCCGCTGGTGGCGACGCGGCTCGACGAGTGGCTCGCAGAGGGGATGCACGGCGAGATGGCGTGGATGGCAGCGCGCGCGCATCACCGGCGCGGTCCGCAGGCGCTGTGGCCCGAGGCGCGCAGCGTGATCGCGCTGGGCATGAGCTACGCCCCCGCCGCCGACCCGCGGGAACTGGCCGCAGCGCCGGACCGCGCGCGGATTTCGGTCTATGCGCAAGGCGCGGACTATCACGACACGGTCAAGAAGGCGCTCAAGGCGCTGGCCCGGTGGCTGGTCGAAGAAGCACGCAAGCGCGGGCTGGGCGAGCGGCAGGTGAAGGTTTTCGTCGACACCGCGCCGGTGCCGGAAAAGCCGCTGGCCGCCGCGGCAGGGCTCGGTTGGCAGGGGAAGCACACCAATCTGGTCAGTCGCACCCATGGGTCGTGGCTGTTCCTTGGCGCGATCTATGCCGATCTCGATTTCGCGGCCGATGCGCCGAGCGAGGACAGTTGCGGATCGTGTCGGGCGTGCCACGATGCCTGTCCGACCGATGCCTTCACCGGGCCTTACCGCATCGATGCGCGGCGCTGTATAAGTTACCTGACGATCGAGCACAAAGGCCAGATCCCGCACGAATTCCGCACTGCGCTCGGCAACCGAATCTACGGCTGCGACGATTGCCTGGCGGCGTGCCCGTGGAACAAGTTTGCAAGCGAAGCCCAGGCCATCCGCGCTTTCCTGCCCCGCGCCGAGCTCGCCGCGCCCCGGCTGGCGGAGCTGCTGGCGCTCGACGACGCGGGCTTTCGCAGCCTGTTTTCAGGCTCGCCGATCAAACGCATCGGGCGGGATCGCTTCGTGCGAAATTGCCTGATCGCCGCCGGCAACAGCGGGGATGGGGGGCTGGTGCCGCTGGTTGCGGGGCTGATGGAAGATCCCGATCCGGTGGTGGTGGAGGCGGCGACGTGGGCGCTGAGCGCGCTCAGGCCGGCAGCAGTTCCTTCAGCGGCACGCCGGCGTCGGCTAGCAGGGCCAGGTCCGGGCTGAATTTCGCCTCGACCAGCTTGCGGCCCTGGACGTAGTCCTTGACCATGTTCACGCAGTCGAGCGCGATTACCCGGCCGTGCTTGAGGTACACCACCGAGAACGAGCGCTGCGCCGGATCGCCGCGCACCACGGTCGCGTCGTAGCCGACCGACAGCCCCGCGGTCTGGAGCCGCAGGTCATACTGGTTCGACCAGAACCACGGGAACGCGTGGTAGGGTTGCGCATCGCCGCAGATCGCCTTGGCGACGCAGGTGGCCTGGTCGTTGGCGTTCTGGACCGATTCGACCCGCATCACCGTGCCGTCGGCATAGTCGCAGGCGAACGCCGCGCAGTCGCCGATCGCGAAGATGTCGGGCAGCGAGGTGCGGCAGAATTCGTCGATGTCGATGCCGTTGCCGCCCGCCGCGCCGGCCGCGATCAGCGGGCCGACCGCGGCGACGATCCCGATGCCTACGATCACCGCGTCGGCGGGGACAACGCTGCCGTCGCCGAGCCTGACCCCGGTGACGCGGCCTTCACCCTCAAGCGAGGCGATGCTTACCTCGGTACGCAGATCGACGCCGTGGGCGCGGTGCTCGGCTTCGTAGAATGCCGACAGCTCGGGTCCGGCGACCCGCGCCAGGACGCGGGGCAGGGCCTCGAGCAAGGTCACCTTTACGCCGAGCTTAGTCAGCACCGCTGCGGCCTCAAGCCCGATGTAGCCGCCGCCGATGACCGCGATGTTCTTCACCCCGCCGTCGATCTCGCCCATCAGCTGGTCGCAATCGGCGCGGGTGCGGACCGCGTGGACCCCGGCCAGGTCGCCGCCCGGGACCGGCAGCCTCCGCGGATCGCCGCCGGTCGCCCAGACGAGCGCGCCATACGCGAACGTCTCGCCGGTGGAGAGGGTCACCTGCCTGGCCTGGGGATCGACCGCGGTGACCTCGATGTTGAGGAGCATCTCGATCGCCTTCTCTTCCCAGAAGGCATGCGGGCGGATGTAGAGGCGGTCGAACGTCTTTTCGCGGGCGAAGTATTCCTTTGACAGCGGCGGGCGCTCGTACGGCGGCTCGGGCTCGCGGCCGATCATGGCCACGGTGCCGGCGAACCCGTGCTGGCGCAGCGCGATCGCGCATTGTGCGCCGCCGTGACCAGCCCCAACGATGACTACGTCTGCTTGTTTCATGCCGGTTCGTTTCGCGATAATTGATCGCGCGTCAATGCTTCTGGCGTCACTGGCCGAGGATCGCGCGGGCCTGGGCGGCGATTCGAGCGAGCATCGCGGGGGTGACTTCGGCGGCCGCCTGGGCGCGGCTGAGGATCGCGCGGAAGCGCCGGACGGCGGAATCGTGCTGCTCCAGCCACTTCTGGACGACCTCTAACGGGGGGTCGGCGCGGCGGGTGGGGCGGCGCAGGAAGTCGAGGCGCATCTGCTGGAAGTCGCGCGCCAGCCCCGCGACGAGGAGTCTTTCCCAAGGGTCAGAAGGACTTAGCCGGTCGGCCGCGGCCTGTGCCCAGTCGAGCGCCAATGCCTCGCCCAGCCGCACATAGGCGTGCGTCAGCCGGAGGGGGTCCTGCTTCGCCGCGCTCGCCAGCTGGGCCAAACCGATCGCCCCGGAGAGGTCGAACAGGCGGACGACCATATTCGCCTCGGCCTCCGGAGCGCCCCCATTTGCCAGCTCCGCCCGCAGTCTGCGGGACTGCGCAAGCGCTTCGCCGGTGAGTACGCTCGCCACCTGGGCGTCGATTTTGCGCACCGCGGGGGCCAGCGTGTCGGCCAATTCCGTGACAGCCAGCGAGCCGCCTCCCGACCGTATCAACGAGGCCATGTGGCCGCGAATGGCGACGGCCGCGCCGTGAAACAGCAGCACCCGCGCGCTTTCGGGGATTGCCGCTGTTTCGAGCGCTTGCCAGATCGCGCCCATGCCGAACAAGCGCTCGGCTGCGGCGAACGCGGCGGCGACTTGGGCGAGCCCGACGCCCTCTTCTTCGGCCAGCTCGAACGGATTGATCATGCCGAGCCGGTTGACGATGCGGTTGGCCAGCGCGGTCGCGACGATTTCGCGGCGCAGGCGATGCCCCAGGATCTCGCCCTCGAACTTGCGCCGCATCGCCGCGGGGAACGCCGCGAGCAGATCGCCGGCAAAGCCCGGGTCGTCGGGCAGCGCGCTCGCCTCGATCGCTGCCTGCAACGCCAGCTTGGAACTCGACAGCAGCACCGCGAGCTCGGGCCGGGTCAGGCCCCCTCCGCCAGTTTGGGCCCCGTCGGCGGCGCGGCGGAGCAGCGTGGGGCTGTCGGCCAGGCCCTCGGTCTTGCGGTCGAGCTGGCCGGTCTCCTCGAGCGTCTCGATCAGCCGCACTTGCGCGCCCACGGCGCGGGGGCCGCGCGCCTCGGCGATCGACAGGGCGAGCGCCTGGAGCCGGTTGTCCTCGAGGACATGCGCCGCGACGTCGTCGGTCATCGCCCCGAGCAGCTTGACCCGCGCCGGTTCGGTCAGCCGCCCGGACCGCCTGGCGGCGGCGAGCGCGATCTTGATATTGACCTCGTGATCCGAGCAATCGACCCCGGCGGAGTTGTCGATGAAGTCGGTGTTGAGCTTGCCCCCCCCTCCACCGGCCGCTCCCCCGTCGCTGCCCGCCAGCGCAAACTCGATCCGCCCCGCCTGGGTGCAGCCAAGGTTCGCCCCCTCGCCGATGACCCTGGCCCGCACGGTGCCGCCATCGACGCGCACCGCATCGTTGGCGGGATCGCCGACCTGGACGTTGTTCTCGCCGGCGGCCTTCACATAAGTGCCGATCCCGCCGAACCACAGTAGATCGACCGGCGCGGTGAGGATCGCCGAGATCAGCGTGTCGGGGTCAGCCGTCTCCGCAGCGATGCCGAGCACTCCACGAATTTCCGGACTCAGCGGGATCGCCTTCTGGGTGCGCGGGAACACCCCGCCGCCGGGGGAGATCAGCGCGGGGTCATAGTCCGCCCACGATGAGCGCGGCAGCGCGAACAGCCGCGCACGCTCGGCCCAGCTGTTCCCCCCGTCGGGCTCGGGATCGAGGAAGATGTGGCGATGATCGAACGCCGCGACGAGCTTCAGCGATTTGGACAGCAGCATTCCGTTGCCGAACACGTCGCCCGACATGTCGCCGCAGCCGACGACGCGGACCGGATCAGTCTGGACGTCCATGCCCAGCTCCAGGAAATGGCGCTGGACCGAGAGCCACGCCCCGCGCGCGGTGATGCCCATCGCCTTGTGGTCGTAGCCTTTCGACCCGCCGCTGGCGAACGCGTCGTCGAGCCAGAAGCCGGCTTCGGCCGCCAGCGCGTTGGCGGTGTCGGAGTACGTCGCGGTGCCCTTGTCGGCGGCGACGACGAAGTAGGGATCGGGCGCGTCGCGGATCACGATGCCGGCGGGGTGGACGACTTTGTCGCCGACGATGTTGTCGGTCAGCGACAGCAGCGCGCGCACGAACACCTGATAGCTCGCCTTGCCCTCGGCGAGCCAGCCGTCGCGATGGGTGGCCGGGCTGGGCAACTGCTTGGGATAGAACCCGCCCTTGGCCCCGGTCGGCACGATCACCGCGTTTTTCACGCGCTGCGCCTTCATCAGTCCGAGCACTTCGGTGCGGTAGTCGTCGCGCCGGTCGGACCAGCGCAAGCCGCCGCGCGCGATCGGGCCGGCGCGCAAGTGAATGCCCTCGACCCGGCGTGAATAGACGAAGATTTCGCGCCACGGCACCGGCCGGGGGAGGCCGGGCACCAGCGCGGAATCGAACTTGAAGGCCAACGCGGTGTCGGGCGACTCGCGCCCGGCGGGGACGAACGCGTTGGTGCGCAGGATCGCCTCGATCAGGCTGCGGAACTGGCGCAGCAGGCGGTCGTCGTTGATCGCCGCGACCCCGGCCAGGCCTTCGTGGATCCGCGTCGCGGCCTTGGCTTCGGCTTTGTCGCGGTTGCCGGGGAAGCGCGGATCGTGCCGGGCCATAAACAGGTCGAGGATCCCGCGGGTCACGGCCGGCGCGTGCTGCAGGGCGTCGACGGCGGTGGCGATGGCGTAAGTCAGCCCGGTCTGGCGCAAATAGCGGAAGCACGCGCGCAAGCCGTTGGCCTCTTGCGCGCTGAGCGCGGTGGCGACGATCAGGCGGTTGAACGCGTCGTCCTCGGCCGTGCCGTCGATCACCGCGGCGAGCGCGGCTTCGATCTCGCTGGCGCGCGCCAGCACGTCCGCGCTCGGCGGAGGGACCAGGCGGAAATCGTGAATCGCGCCCAGCGTGCCGTCGGCGAGGAGGGTCGAGACTTCCTCGATCACCTTGAACCCGAAGTTCTCCAGCGCCGGCACCGCGTCGGACAGGGTCAGCGTCCCGCCGCGGCGGTAGAGCTTGACCCTGACTTCGCCGGCGGCATCGCCGCTCAGCGCATGGAGCCGGGCGCTGCTGCCGTCGCCGGACGCGTACAGCCGCATGATATCCTGGGCCGCCTCGGCTGGTCCGTAGTGGTTCCGGTAGCCTTGCGGGAACGCCTCGGCATAGCGGACGGCGATGGCCGCAGCGCGGCCGTCGGGGGCGAAGGCGCGCAGTTCGGCCTCCACCGCGTCGGGCCAGCCCCGGACCAGGCTGGTCAGCGCGGCGTCGAGCGTGGCTTCGTCGGGCGTGTCGCGGCACGCGGCGATGTCGAGCGAGAAGCGCAGCAGGGCGAGGCTGTTGCCCTCGACCTCCAGGCTCCAGTCGAGCACGGAGGTGCCGGTCGCTTCCTCGATCATCGCCATGACCTGAAGGCGGACCCCGGTGGAGATCGCATCGCGCGGCACCCAGGCGAAGGCGAACAAGTGCCGCTCGAGCGCCGAGCAGACGAGAACGACTTTGGGCCGCGGCCGATCAACCAGGCTCATCATCGCGGTCGTGACCCGCGCCAGATCGGCGGGCGCGAACCCGATCAGCAGATCGTGCGGCAGGCTGGTCAGCGCGTGGGTCAGCGCCTTGCCGGCGTGACCGCGCGGATCGAAGCCGAGTTTCTTCATCAGATGGGCGAGCCCGAGGCGCAGCTGCGGGACCTGGGTGGGCGGCGTCGCCAGCCCGGCGCTGGTCCAGATTCCGGCATGGATTGACAGCGCGGCGACCTTACCTTGCTTGAAAACTGGCACGATGAACAAGTCGAGCGGCACGCGGCGGTGGACGGCCGAGACCACGCTGGACTTGACGATCAGGGGCGCCTGGCGGGCGCTGTCGGCGAACCAGGCGAACGCCGCGTCGTAACTTTCGGGGGACAGCAGTTCCGGCCCGCCCGGCCGGCAGATCCCCAGCGGATCGCCGAAGGCGGCGTCGCGGCCGCGCACGACGTGGCCCAGCTGGGTCAGCATCCCGCCGCCCAGCCAGCGCAGCAGTTCCGCGCCTTCCTGATCCTCCAGACGGTCGGCATCGGCCTGCATCGCGGCCTGCATCGCCGGCCAGTCCGTAACCGCCGCCCGCACCGCGCCAAGGCTGGTGCGCAAATCGTCGATCACCGCGCGCCGGGTTCGCGCATCGGCGCGTGGAGCTTCGAGATAGATCAACGATTCGGGGGTGCCTGACTTGTCGATTCCGGTCAGGCGACGCGCCTTGTCCCGCACGATTTGGACGATCGGGTGGACTAGGCGATCGATCGCCAGGCCATGCGCGGCGAAGACCCCGGCGATCGAATCGACCAGGAACGGCATGTCGTCGTTGATCAGGGCAAAGCGGGTGTAGCGGTGCTCGCCGTCGGAGATCGTCTCGTGCGCGAGCCCCATATCCCCGTTCGGGCGGCGCTGCGCCGCCTTCAGCACGAGCGCCACCGCGGCGTCGAGGTCGCTGCGCGAGAACTTGGCCTCGCCCGGTAGCACGCCGTCCTGCAAGCGCCTGGCGATTGCCTTGGCGAGGCCGGGCGTCTTGCCGAGGTCGGGAGCGGCCTTCGCCTCGATCGTCTTCATGCCCGTCTCCCTGTAACCCTTCATGCCCACGGCGCGATGCGCCGCGGTCGAATCATCTCACTTCCGTCCCGTGTAGCCGGATCAGGGTGATTTGATCGCGTTCAACGCATGGCTTCCATCGTTAGTTGCAGTGATCGCAGCCGCGCGGCGGGATCATACGTGGCGCCGGCGATGATGATCTCGTCGGCCCGGGTGCGTGCCGCGAACGCGAGGATCGCGGCGCGGACCGTTTCGGGCGAGCCGACCGCGCGGGCCTCATCCATGTGTTCGAGCATCGCCCGCGCTGGCGGAGGCAGGCTCTCGCGATAATCGGGCACGGGGGGTTTCATCCGTCCGGGCGTGCCGGTGCGCAAGGCGACGAAGGTCTGGTCGATCGAAGACGATAGCAACCGCGCGGCTTCGTCGGTGTCGGCGCAGATCACGGTCATTGCGGCCATGACGTACGGCTTGGCCTGCTCGGGGGACGGCTCGAACCGCTCGCGATAGACCGCGAGCGCGGCGTCGAGCTGGGCGGGGGCGAAGTGCGAGGCGAACGCGTACGGCAGGCCGAGCATTCCGGCGAGCTGCGCGCCGAACGTGCTCGATCCCAGGATCCACATTTCGACGTCGGCTGCTGTCCCCGGAATCGCCGCGATAGGCAGCGGGGGGTAGCCGCGAAAGCGCGTCTGGAGCTCGGCCACGTCCAGCGGAAACTGGCCGGACGTCTGCATCAGGTCCTTGCGCAGCGCTTGCGCGACGCGCCCGTCCGCCCCCGGCGCGCGGCCGAGCCCAAGGTCGACCCGGCCGGGAAACAGCGCATCGAGCGTGCCGAACTGCTCGGCGATCACGAACGGATTGTGGTTGGGCAGCATGATCCCGCCCGCGCCGATGCGGATCGTCTTGGTGGCGTGGCCGATGTGGGCGAGCACGACCGACGTCGCGCCCCCGGCGATGCCTTCCATGCCGTGGTGCTCGGCGACCCAGAAGCGGTTGTAGCCCGCCGCTTCGGCGACCTGGGCCGCGCGGGCGGTCTCGTGGAGCGCTTCGCCCACGGTGCCGCCTTCGCGGACAGGCACCAGATCGAGAACGGAGAGGGGGATCACTGGGTTGCCTTTGCTGGAGTGGGTGCTGATGCGGGTGCGGGCGGTTTGGCGCCCGCGGCGAGCTGGGTGAGGTAGCCCGTCGCGGTTTTTCCCGCCTCGCTGTCGGGAGCGGCTGCCACGACCGATTCCCAGCTTTTGCGCGCCGCCTCGTCGCGGCCCGCCAATACTGCGATGACGCCGGCTTCGAGCCCGATCGCGGGATCGCGCGGGTCGATCTGGGCTGCGCTCTCGATTTGCGTCTGGGCGTCCGCGAGCTTGTTCTGCCGGCGCGACAGCGTGGCCGACAGCAGCCAGGCGTCGGAATTGGCGGGGTTGGCGGTGCGCGCTTCGGCGAGCGCGGCGGCGGCTTCGCCCTCGCGCTTCAACGCCACCAGCGCCCGGCTGCGATCGACCGCGATATCGCCGCCGAGCTGCGCATCGGGCGCGGCCAGCGCGTCGGTGTGGGCCTGGTCGAGCGCGGCGAGCGCCCGCGCCGGCTCGCTTTGCGCGAGCGCCATCGTCCCGGCCATCGCGCCAAGCTGGGCGCGCAAGCGGGTGTCGGAGGCCGCCGCCGCGTCGCGTCCGGCCAGAAACGCGGTCTCGGCCTCGCCCCAGTGATCGAGCGCGGCGTGGGCGCTGCCAAGGCAGAACTGCGCGGGTGCGGTGGGCGCGCCCTTCGCCTGGGCGAGCCACGCTTCGGCCATGTCGATCGCGCCGGGCGGATCGCTGTTCACCGCGCTCAAGCATTCCTCGAGCGGGGTGCGCGCGCGCGGGACGGCGGGCGGGGGCGTGGTTTGGGCCGGCGCGGCTTGCGTACGCCGGGGTCGGTCTTCCAGCCCGGTCGGCAGGTTCAGCGCGGGCGCGGGCCCGACCTGGCCGAGGAGCAGCAGGGCAGAGACGAATGACATGGGCGGCTCCGGTTCAGTTCGCCGAGGAAGTCAGCTGGAGCGTCAGGGCGGCAACCGTGCGCAACAACAGGGCGATGTCGGCCTCGCGGCTGAGGCGGTGGTCGCCGTCCTTGATCAACGTGGTCTGCACCTCGGCTGAACGCAGCGCCGCGGCCAGGCGCAGCGAGACGTCCCAGGGCACGTCGGCATCGGCCTGGCCGTGGAGCAGGCGGACCGGGCACGCGAGCGCGATCTCCGCGCCGAGCAGGCGACTGGCCTGCCCGTCGGCCCAGAAATCGGCATGGGTGGGGGTCGGCTCGGGGCCGTAGGGATTATCCTCCAACAGGGTCTCGCCGCGCTGGAGCACGGCCTGTTGCGTGGGCGTAAAGCCCCACTCGGTGAAGTCGGGCGCGGCGGCGATCCCGACCAGCCCGGCAAGGCGGTCCTGCAGCGCGAGCCCGACCAACAGCATCAGCCACCCGCCCATCGACGAGCCGACGAGCACGATCTGCCCGGTCAATCGCGCCTTGATCAGCGCGAGCACCTCGTCCCGCCAGCGCGACAGCGTGCCCCCGGCGAAGTCGCCCGAACTCTCGCCGCAGCCCGAATAGTCGAGCAACAGGCACGCGCGGCCGTTGGCGGCGGCCCAATCGAACAGCGCGACCGCCTTGCTGCCCGCCATGTCGGACTTGTAGCCCGGCAGGAACACCAGCGCGGGGCCCGTGCCCGGCGTGTGCCGGAAGGCGAGGCGGGTCCCTGAAGATCCGGGGCCGCCAGGGAGATCGTGGAACTGCATTTCGCTCATCGCCGGCAATGTGGTCGCGCCGACCGGTCGCGGCAAGTCTGGATCAGGCGACCTTTTGCCGGTGTGCCGAGAGCTTGGGTGGGGGCGTTTCGCGATAGTAGCCCGCGACCGCCTCGGCCTCGATCGGGCGGCTGTAGTGAAAGCCCTGGACGTGGGTGCAGCCCGCGCGCTGCACCGGGGCGATGAGGCCCTCCTCGCTGATCCCTTCGGCCACCACCTCGGCGCCGATGCGCAGCGCCATCGTCACCGCGGCGTCGAACACCGCCTGCGAGGTCGGGTCCTTGCCCAGGTCGGTAATCAGGCTGCGGTCGAGCTTGAGCCGGTCGAACTTGAACGTCTTCATCATGCACAGCGACGAATAGCCGGTGCCGAAATCGTCCAGCGCGATGCGGAAGCCGGCGTTGCGCAGCAGGTTGAGCGTCATCAGCGCGCGGGTGTTGCGCTCGATCGACAGCGATTCGGTCACTTCGAGGAACAGCCGGCGCGGGGCGATCCGGTGGGTGCGGCAGCAGTCCATCAGGAAACCGACGAAACCGTCCTGCTGCAGTTGCAGCGGCGACAGGTTGATGCTCATCGTCAGGTGCGGCCAGCGGGCCAGGTCGGTCAGCGCGCGCTGGACGATCCAGTACCCGAGCTGAACCATCAGCCCGCTGCGCTCCGCCGCCGGGATGAACCGCGCCGGCGAGATAGCGCCCAGCGTCGGGTGTTCCCAGCGAACCAGCGCCTCGACCTCGTCTTCGTTGCCGGGGCCCTTGGCGCCCAGCGAATGGATCGGTTGGTACACCATGCGCAGCTGACCGGCGTCGAGCGCCAGAGCCAGGTCGCGTTCGAGCGCGCGGCTGAGTTCGCGTTCTTCGGCCAACTCGGCGGTAAAGCGGACCGCGCGGTTCCGGCCGCCGTTCTTGGCACCGTACAACGCCAGATCGGCCTGGTGGAGCATGGCGACGATCTCGGGCGCGTCCTCGCCGCCGCCTTTTCCGTCCGGCGTCTCGGCGACGCCCAGCGAGATGCTGACCGCCACGTTGCAGTCCCCAAGGTCGAAGGGCGCGCGCATCGCCTGGACCAGGATCGATCCCAGCATCGCCGGGTTTTCGCGTTCGGCCAAGGCAGTGAACAGCGCGAACTCGTCGCCGCCGGTCCGGGCGATGATCGCATCGCGGCCGCCCAGCTCCTCGGCCATGCGCGCGCCGATCAGCTTGACCAGCAAGTCGCCGGCGGCGTGGCCGTAGTCGTCGTTGATGTGCTTGAAGCGATCGACGTCGGCTAGCATCACCACGAATCGAGCCCCGTGACCGGCGGAAAGTTGCGCACTCGCGCGATCGACGAAGGCGCGGCGGTTCGGCAGGCCGGTCGATGGATCGGTGAACGCCAGGTCCTGCACCGCGCGCGCGTTGCGGCGGAACGTCTCAAGTGGGCCGGAGAGCGCCTGAAGCTCGCGCAAGGCGAAGCTCTCGACCTCGAAGTCGAGATCGCCGTCGGCCAGGCGGCGCAAGGCGGTGTGCATGCGCCGCATCGCCGGCAGGATGTTGCGCAGCAAGTCGAGCAGGATCAGCAGGACGAACCCGATGGTGACCGTGCCGGCGACCATGATCACCAGGTGCCAGTTCCGGCTCGAGCGGCTGAGCTGGTCGAACGCGGTGTCGCGTTCGTCGTTGGCTTTCGCCTCGATCGTTCCGGCCAGCGCCGCCATCTGGGCGTTGCGCTCGTCGATCGCCGCGCGCTCGCGCCGGCCCGACGCCGGGTTGTGCCGGACGGCGACGATCGTGCCGACATGCTGGTCGATGTCGTCGAGCACCGCCATTTCGCCCGGCAGGCCGTAAAGCGTCATCCCGCTCGACCGGAGCGCATTGATGCGGTCGCCGATGTCGATCGCGGTATCGGTCAGCTCGTCCTCGGCCCTGATTCGGTTGGTCCCGCCCTCGGCGTCGCGCTCGGGCGAGAGATAGAGGTGGGTGATCAGGCGGAACTGCCCAATGGCCTTGACCAGTTGCGCCGCGTGCTCGTTGTTGCTCGCGGTGGCCCGCAGCGCCTCGCTCTCGGCGCGCAGCTTGAAGGCCCGATCCTGGGACACGTACTGGAGCGTGCCGGTGCACAGCGCGATCAGCAGCAACGCCCCGATCAGTCGCCATTCCAGCGACGCCAGGATGGATTTGAGGCCAGCTGCGACCCCGGCTCCGCACAAACGATTCATCATGACCCCACTGCTTGGGCGGCCTGCCGCGAAATGACGCTGGCCGCCGCTGGGAATTCTCTAATCCTCAAAAGTTGACGAAATCTGGATAATAAACTCGCAAATTCAAATAGTTAGTGTCACAAAATTGTAATATTCCCCCGCCGTTTGGCTGATGCGAAACGATTTCCTTGTCCGCGCAGAGCTTTGCGCCTCCGATGCTGCGCTGGCAGTTGAGGCTTGGCGCTCCGCCCGCTAAGGGCACGCACCATGTCAGAACTATTCAAGATCAGCCTGCCCGACGGTTCCGTGCGCGAGATGCCGCTTGGATCGACTCCCGCCGATGTCGCCGCCGCGATCGGCCCCGGCCTGGCCAAGGCCGCGTTGGCCGCGCGGGTCGATGGCGAACTGGTCGATCTGTCGCGGCCGTTCGTGGGGGATGCCAGCCTCGCGCTGGTCACCGCGCGCGACGAGGCCGATGCGCTGGAACTCGCTCGTCACGATTACGCCCACGTGTTGGCAGAAGCTGTGCAGGCGCTGTTCCCGGGGACGCAGATCACCTTCGGCCCGTCGACCGACGACGGGTTCTACTACGATTTCGCCCCCCCGAAAATTGACGGGAAAGACCGCCCGTTCACCGACGAGGACCTGCCGGCGATCGAGGCCGCGATGCGCAAGGTCATCGCCGCGAACAAGCCGCTCGTCCGCGAAGTGATCGAGCGCGACGCGCTGATCGCCAAATGGCGCGCGGCGGGCGAGACCTTCAAGGCCGAATGGGCCGCCGAACTCCCGCAAGGCGAAGAGCTGACGGTCTATCATTCGGGCGCCGCGGATTCGGCCGACACCTGGTACGACATGTGCCGCGGGCCGCATCTGCCCGCGACCGGCAAGCTCGATCCGCAAGCGTTCAAGCTGACGCGCGTCTCGGGCGCGTACTGGCGCGGCGACCAGAACAACGCGATGCTGAGCCGGATCTACGGCACCGGCTGGCTCAACAAAAAGCAGCTCGAGGCGCATCTGATGCGGGTCGAGGAAGCGGGTAAGCGCGACCACCGCAAGCTGGGCGCGGAGATGGACTTGTTCCACCTCCAGTCCGAAGCCCATGGCTCGGTGTTCTGGCACCCCAAGGGCTACATGGTCTGGCGCGAGCTCGAGGCCTACATGCGCCGCGCGATCGACGGCGCGGGCTACAAGGAGGTCAAGACCCCCCAAGTCATGGACGCGCGCCAGTGGGAGCAGTCCGGCCACTGGGGCAAGTACCGCGAGAACATGTTCGTCATCCCCGACGAAGTGCCCAACATCGAGGACGAGGGCCCGGTGATTTCGGGCGAGGCCGACTGGATGGCGCTCAAGCCGATGAACTGCCCGGCGCATGTCCTGATTTTCCGCCAAGGCATCAAGAGCTACCGCGACTTGCCCCTGCGCATCTACGAGAACGGCTGCTGCCACCGCAACGAACCGCACGGCGCTTTGCATGGCCTGATGCGCGTGCGCCAGTTCACCCAGGACGATGCGCACATCTTCTGCCGCGAGGACCAGATCGTTGCCGAAGT
>JBDSOM010000011.1:0-7537 GCA_039914785.1 Novosphingobium sp. | reverse complement strand
GTGACGCCATCCTCCTCGACGAATTGTCCAAGCAATTGAACGTCATGCCCGGCGATGCTAAAGTCATGCTGAAGCTGTCGCTGCCGGTGCTGCCGGGCCTGTACCAGCCACTGGTCGATCACCCCCGGGTGCTGCGCGTGGTGGCGCTGTCGGGCGGCTTCGAGCGTCCCGAGGCTTGTGCCGAGCTCGCCAAGAATCGCGGCATCATCGCCAGCTTCAGCCGCGCGCTGCTCCAGGACTTGCGCCACCAGATGAGCGACGCGGAGTTCGACCAGTCGCTGCGCGGCGCGATCGACGACATCCATGCCGGATCGACCAAGAAAGCCGCGCCGGTCACGTGATCTGGATACTCCCCGTTTGTCCGTAGGAGAAATGGGGAGTATCCAGGGCGATTACAGCCCGCCCATGAAGCGGAAGCCGAACCGATAGTTCTCCGGATCGAGCGCCTTGCCGACGACGCGGTCGGGCTGGACTTCGACTAGCTCCAGGCTGCCGTCGGCGACTTGCACCGGCTTGCCCGAAGTCAACGTATGGTCCTCGTCGCGCGCGCCCAGGTGAACCCGCACCTTCAGCCGCACCTGCCCGGCCCAGACGCAGCGAGCGTTCATCGGGCAGCGGCTGTCCTCCAGCACTTCGAGCGGGGTGACCCGGGGCCCATCCACGCCGACCGTCTGGCCGAGCGCGGCGCGGGCGATCCCGTCGCCGCGCTCGTGATAAGTGACGCAGCCGGCCAGCATCAGCGGAGCGAGGACGGCAAGGACCAGGTGTTTCATGGGTACGACATTCCTTGCTGCGGATGAACCGTTGCCGAACGCTTGGCGGACGCGGCCGCACGCGATAGGGCGGCGCGATGGACGACTGTGCAATATACCTCATTTCGCCGCTGGATGTAGCCGGCGCGTTTCCTGACCGCCTGGCGCGTGCGCTCGACGCTGCCGAAGTCGCCGCGTTCCAGTTCCGCGTGAAAGGTTTCGACGACCATGCCGCGGCCTTGCTGGCCGAGCCGCTGCAGCGCCTTTGCGCCGACCGTGGCGTTACGTTCATCATCAACGACAGCGTCGCGCTGGCGAAGCGGCTGGGTGCCGACGGGGTCCATCTGGGCCAGGGGGATGACGAAGTCGCGGATGCCCGTGAGCAGCTGGGCCGCGAGGCGCAGATCGGAGTGACGTGCCACGCCAGCCGTCACCTCGCGATGGGCGCGGGCGAGGCGGGGGCGGACTATGTGGCGTTCGGCGCATTTTTTCCAACCACCACCAAGGAAGTGGAGCATTACGCCGAGCTGGCAACTCTGACCTGGTGGCAGTCCATCTTCGAAATCCCGTGCGTCGCAATCGGCGGGATCACCCCGCAGAATTGCGCCCCGCTGGTCCAGGCCGGCGCGGACTTCCTGGCGGTGTCAGGCGCGATCTGGAACGGCGACGAGGTGGTGAACCTCACGGCGCTGCGCGAAGCGATCCGCGCGGCTTAGGTCTTCTGCGGACGAGCAGGAACGAGCCCCGGCACCATCCGTGTCCTCGTTCGTTCCCCCGTAGCGCGCAGGGTCGCGCGCGCCGGGAGAGATATATGCGCAAAGGGATTATCGCTGCGGGATCGCTGCTCGCTGCCTTGGGTGGCTGCAATTACGGCGGGGCCGAGCAAGAGCAGAACAGCAAGAGCGCCCGCCCGCCAGCCGGTGGCGATCCGCTCGCCGCGCACGATGACGATAAAACGCCGGCCCAGATCCCCGATGCCGAGCTTCGGCCGCTGATGCAGGCCCAAGTGGTGCTCGATCGGCTTGGGTTCACGCCTGGCGTGGTCGATGGGAAGGAAGGGCTGTCCACTGCCAACGCCGTCTCGGGCTTCCAGGAGGCGAACGACCTGCCGGTGACCGGCAAGCTCGACGACGCGACGCGGCAGGCGCTGGCGCGCTGGAATGCGATCCCGGCAACGCGGGTCGTCACGATTCCCGCGGGCTTCGCTGCCGGGCCGTTCCAGAAGCTGCCCGACGATGCCGCCGACCAGGCCAAGCTGCCGGCACTGGGATACGAGACGCTCGACGAAAAGCTGGCCGAGCGGTTTCACACGACGGTCGAAACTCTCGCGGCGCTCAACCCCGGCGGGAAGCCGGCCACCACGGGTCAGGCACCGCTTCCGCCCGCGCCCAAACCGGCGGCGAGCGCATCGAGCACGTCGGCTGCGGGCGCATCGGCTCCGGTCGCGCTGTTTCGTGCCGGGCAGCAGATTCGCGTGCCCAACGTCGGCGGCGATGCGGTCGATCCGGCGAAGGTCACCGATGCCGCCTGGCGCGACACGCTCGTCATGCTCGGAGTCGGCTCCAACCAGCCGCAGGCCGCGCGAGTGGTCGTGAGCAAGTCTAAGGGCACGCTCAAGGCTTACGATGCGGATGACAAGCTCATTGCGGTTTATACCGCGACGATGGGCTCGGAACACGATCCGCTGCCGCTGGGGCGGTGGAAGGTCCTGGGCCTCGACAAGAACCCCAAGTTCAACTTCAATCCGGACTTGTTCTGGGACGCCAAGCCCGGCGACAAGAAGGCGCTGCTCCCGCCGGGACCGAACGGCCCGGTCGGTGTGGTATGGATCGACATCAGCAAGCCGCACTACGGCATCCACGGCACCCCCCACCCGGAGACGATCGGCCGCGCCGAAAGCCACGGCTGCGTGCGCCTGACGAACTGGGATGTGGCGCGGCTGGCGCAGATGGTCTCGGCCAAGACCGCCTTGCTGTTCGAGGCGTGACATGGCGCTAGAATGGCGAGATCGATTGCAGACGATCGTCGTCACCGCGGCGTTGACTTCGGCGGTGTGGCTGGCCGCCGGGGTGTTCTTTTGGGCCCGGCAGGTCGAGGCCGGCACCCCTGAGCCGGCCTCGGTGTCCTCTCGGCAGGTCGGGCTGGTCGTGCCGGTGGCGGGCGCGCGACGCGAGCGGCTTGAAGACACATGGGGCCAGTCACGTGAGGGCGGACAGCGCGCGCACGAGGCGATCGACATCATGGCCCCGCGCGGGACGCCGGTGCTGGCAGCGGCTGACGGCACGGTGGAAAAGCTGTTTGCCTCGGCGCGCGGCGGAATTACCGTCTATGTCCGCTCGCCCGATCGGCGGACGATCTACTACTACGCGCACCTCGATCGCTACGCCCCGGGCTTGGCCGAACGCCAGCGGGTCCAGGCCGGGCAAGTCATCGCTTACGTCGGCTCGACCGGCGACGCCTCACCCGATGGGCCGCATCTGCACTTCGCGATCAATCTGGCCCGCCCGGAGGAAGGGTGGTGGCAGGGGCGGGCGACAAACCCCTATCCGCTGCTGGTGCGCTAGGCTGATCAGGAAGCCGGGACGACCATCGACGAAGATGTCGTGTTGAAGGTGGTCTGCAGCTGACTGCCGAGACCACGCATGGCGGTGATCGCGGCTACGGCGATCAAGGCAGCGATCAAGCCGTATTCGATGGCGGTCGCAGCGCGGTTGTCGCGAAACAGATGCTTCAGAAATTTTATGTCTTGCCCTCAAATATAGCCATTTCGGATCATAAAGGGTTACGTATAACAAAAAGTTAGCACGGTGAGGCGAGGTCGAGCGCAGCACGGCGTTCCCTACTCTGGGTGGCTGTGCCATGATCTCGGAATGAAACCGAAATGCAGAGGGACAGACGTCTTGCCCAGAACTGAGTCCGCTGCGTCAATCTTCCCTCAGTCGCATTCGGGAGGGCGGGTATGACCCTGACCACCACTCCGCGCGAGCTGACTTGGCGGGGGATCGCGCTGGGTGCAGTCCTGACCGTGCTGTTCACCGCCGCGAACGTATACCTGGGCCTGCGCGCGGGCCTCACGTTCGCCACTTCCATACCTGCGGCGGTTATCTCTATGGCGCTGCTGCGCTCGCTCGGCGGCGCGACGATCCAGGAAAACAACATCGTCCAGACCATCGCATCCTCGGCCGGGGCGCTGTCGGCGATCGTCTTCGTGCTGCCCGGGCTGATCATGGTCGGGTGGTGGAGTGGGTTCCCTTATTGGCAATCGGTGGCGGTGATCGCGATCGGCGGGGTGCTCGGGGTGATGTATTCGGTCCCGTTGCGCCGTGCGCTGGTGACGAATTCGCCGCTGCCGTATCCCGAAGGCGTCGCAGCCGCCGAAGTGCTCAAGCTCGGCGCGGGGGTCGGCGGGGCGGAGGAGAACCGGCGCGGTCTTGCCGCGGTGATTCTGGGTTCGCTGGTTGCCGCGGGCTACCCGCTGCTCGCCAAGATGAAGCTCGTCGCCGAAGAAGCCGCCACCACGATCAAGATCGGCGCGGGCGCCACCAACCTGTCGGCGGGCCTGTCGCTGGCCTTCGTCGGCGTCGGGCATCTTGTCGGGCTGGCGGTCGGCTTGGCTATGCTGACCGGCATTGTGCTGAGCTTTTTCGTTCTACTGCCGATCTTCACGGCCGGTGGCGCGCCCGCCGGGACTGAACTTTCCGACTTCGTCTCGGGCATATTCCGCCAGCAGGTTCGCTTCGTCGGCGCGGGTGCGATCGGCGTCGCGGCGATCTGGACTCTCCTGCGGGTGATCGGTCCGATCGTGGGTGGCATCCGCGGAGCTTTGGCCGCGAACCGCGCGCGGCAGGCGGACGGCTTCGAGGGCCTCGAACTGACCGAGCGCGACCTGCCGATCGGCATCGTCGGCGGCACGATCCTGGTCGCAATGTTGCCGATCGGGGCCTTGCTGTGGAACTTCGCCGCAGATGGCCCGATCGCGGCCTCGCTGGGGTTGACGGTCGCGCTCTCGCTCCTGTTCGTGCTCGTGGCTGGCGTGGTGATCGCTTCGGTGTGCGGGTACATGGCCGGCCTGATCGGCTCCTCCAACAGCCCGATATCGGGGGTCGGAATTATCTCGGTGCTGGGCATCGCTCTGATCCTGGCCGCGCTGTTCGGCGGCGGTGTGGAAGCGAAACCGCTGGTGGCTTACGCGCTGTTCGTCACCGCGATCGTGTTCGGCGTCGCGACGATTTCCAACGACAACCTTCAGGATCTCAAGACCGGGCAACTGGTCGGGGCGACGCCGTGGCGTCAGCAGGTTGCCCTGATCCTGGGCGTGGTGTTCGGCGCGCTGGTGATCCCCCCGATCCTCGGCTTGCTCAACGCCACGTTCGGCTTCCAGGGCGCGCCGGGCGCGGGCGCGAACGCGCTCGCTGCGCCCCAGGCGGCGTTGATCTCGGCGATCGCGCAAGGCGTGCTGGGCGGAACGCTCGACTGGAACCTGATCGGGCTCGGCGCAGGCATCGGCGCGGCGGCGATCGTCATCGACGAAGCGCTGCGCCGGACGAATCGCGGCTCGCTACCCCCGCTCGCCGTGGGCATGGGCATGTACCTTCCGCTTGGCGTTACCGCCTTGATCGTGGTCGGCGCCGTGCTCGGACACGTCTATAACCGCTGGGCGAAAGGCCAGCGCGATCCCGCGTTCGCCGAACGGATGGGCGTGCTGACTGCGACCGGGCTGATCGTCGGTGATAGCCTGTTCAACGTCGGCTACGCCGGCATCGTCGCGGCGACCAACGATCCAGATGCGCTGGCCGTCGTTGCCGTGCGGGCGTGGCAGATGCCGGTCGGCATCGTGTTGTTCGCGGGGCTCATCGTGCTGATCTACGCTGCGATGCGCAAGGCGAGCCGTCCGCTTTGACGGCGGCGACTTAGTCAGCTGTTGTTGCGCGTCCGCCGTACGCAGCGCAGCGGGCTTTCGGTTCCGTCGGGGGCCAGCTTGCGCAGGAAATTGCTGCTCAACCGGTTGAACCGTTGCCCGCGTTTGGGCCCGCTGGTCATCACGAGCAAATCGCCGGTCAGGAGGTAGGCGCCGCCGCCGCTGGCGGTTGCGTAACTCGATCCGCTGAGTATCTCGAAGCCTTCCTCGGCCACCGGGTATCCCGCCGGTCCGGTCGCGTCGCCGGGTAGCTCGCAGTAGTATTCGCCGCGGTGGATCGTGTCGATCGGTCCGCCGGGCGCTGCCAGCGCCGGACCGGCGGCCACGATGCTCAGGAGGGTGCCAAGGGAGATGCCTATGCGCTTCATCGCGGCCCCGCTACCATTGCGGGCTACCGATTGCCAGAGCCGCCAATTGCCAGATGGAGATGGCCGCGCTAAGGGCGCGCCTGCTCTTTCCCAGTTAAGGTCATCGCGATGAAGATCAGCGGCGTGGACATCCGTCCCGGCAACATTCTCGAATATGAAAAGGGTATCTGGAAGGTCGCGAAGACCCAGCACACCCAGCCCGGCAAGGGCGGCGCGTTCATGCAGGTCGAGATGAAGAACCTTCTCGACGGCCGCAAGACGAACGTCCGCTTCCGCAGCCAGGACACGATCGAGAAGGTTCGCCTGGATACCAAGGACTTCCAGTACCTTTACGCCGAGAGCGACGACCTGGTGTTCATGGACAAGGACAACTACGAGCAAATCACGCTGTCGCGCGACCTGTTGGGCGACGCCGCGGAATTCCTGCAAGACGGCATGGACGTCGTGCTCGAGCTTTGGGAAGAGCGCCCGATCAGCGTCGAACTGCCCGAGCAGGTCGAAGCCACGATCGTCGAGGCCGACGCCGTGGTGAAGGGGCAGACCGCCTCGTCCAGCTTCAAGCCCGCCATTCTCGACAATGGCGTTCGCGTCATGGTCCCGCCGCACATCGAAAGCGGCACGCGGATCATTGTCGATGTTTACGAGCGTTCGTACGTCAGCAAAGCCAACTGAATCTCAGGGCGAACTGATTTTTCTCCGGTAAGGTAACTACTTTTGGCAATTTCCGGTCTGATGCGCGTGATGGAGCGTGCCGCCCGTAAGGCGGGGCAGCGTCTGCGCCGTGACTTCGGCGAAATCGAGCATCTCCAGGTCAGCCGCAAGGGCCCCTCGGACTTCGTGTCCAAGGCCGATCGCGCGTCTGAGCGCACGCTGTACGACGAACTTCTCGCGGCGCGGCCCGACTGGGGCTTCGAGCTCGAGGAAGGCGGCACGATCGAAGGCGAGGAGGGCAAGCCCCGCTGGGTAATCGATCCGCTCGATGGCACGACCAACTTCCTTCACGGCCTCCCGCACTTCGCGATTTCGATCGCGGTGCAGGAGCCCAAGCTGGATGGCTCCGGCTGGGGCGACGTTGTCGCCGGCCTGGTCTATCAGCCGATCACGGACGAAAGCTACTGGGCGGAGAAGACCCGGGGTGCCTGGCTGCAGGACCGCCGCTTGCGCGTCTCTTCGCGCCGCCATCTCGACGAGAGCCTGATCGCGACCGGCATCCCGTTCAACGGCGTGGGCAGCACCGATGAATGGAGCAAGATCTACAACGCGGTTGGCCCGGAAGTCGCCGGGATCCGCCGCTTTGGCGCCGCGTCGCTCGACTTGGCGTGGGTCGCGGCGGGACGATACGAAGGCTACTGGGAAAGTGGCCTGAAGCCGTGGGACAGCGCCGCCGGATGCCTGCTGGTGCGTGAGGCCGGTGGTTTCGTCACCGACTGGCGCGGTCGTTCGAACCCGATCTGCGACGACCAGATCCTGGCCGGCAACGACGCGATCCATTCGCGGGT
>JBDSOM010000190.1:0-5909 GCA_039914785.1 Novosphingobium sp. | reverse complement strand
ATCGTCGGCCCGATCTGCGAAAGCTCGGACACGTTCGCGATGGGCCGCGAGATCGACGCCGTGAAGGCCGGCGACCTTGCGGTGTTCCGCACCGCCGGCGCTTATGGCGCGACGATGGCCAATACCTACAACAGCCGGCCCCTGGTGCCCGAGGTGATGGTCGACGGCGACAAGTGGGCGATCGTCGCCAGCCGCATCGACCCCGCGACGATCCTCGCCGCAGAGCAGGTGCCGGAATGGCTGGAATAGCATGATCGAGAGCCTGCCTCTTTTCCACCGCATCGCCGGCCGGCCGGTGATCGTGCTGGGCGAGGGCGAAGCGGCGGCGGCCAAGGCGCGGCTGGTCGAGCGCGCCGGGGGCCGGGTCTGCGGTGAAGACGATCCCGCCGCCCGCCTCGCGTTCGTCGCGCTGCCCGAGCCCGAAGCCGTCGCCGAACGCTTGCGCGCGCGCGGATTGCTCGTGAACGTCCCCGACCGGCCCGAGCTGTGCGACTTCACCGTGCCCAGCGTACTAGACCGTAAACCGGTCCTGATCGCGATCGGGACGGGGGGCGCCTCGGCCGGTTTGGCCAAGGCGCTGCGGCTTCGGCTGGAAGCGCTGTTGCCGGCTTCGGTGGGGCCGCTAGCTGCGGCTTTGGCTGCAGCCCGCGGCGCGATGGCGGCTCGCTGGTCGTCGGCTGATGGACGCCGCCGGGCGCTCGATTCGGCGCTGGGCGAGGGCGGTGCGCTCGATCCGCTACGCGATGGGGCGGCGATGGAACGGGTTCAAAACTGGTTGAACGACACCCCGCAAACGCTTGTGCAGAATGCCGAAATTACCTTGATATCGGACGATTTCGAAGACCTGACGTTCCGCCAGGCGCGCCTGCTCGGCTCGGCCGATCTGATCGCTTTCGAACCGGGGGTGCCCGCCGCGATCCTCGATCGCGCGAGGGCCGACGCCGCCCGCCGCGCGATTGCCGCGGGCGCACCCGCACCCCCTGCGGACGGGTTGGTCGTCACGTTGCGGCGCTAACCACAACAAACAGTTATCGTTACATAATTCCGCCTGCAAGCGCATCGATCGCGCCTTGCAGGATCACCGCCGCCGCCGCCGAATCGATCCGTTCTGCCCGCTTCGCCCGGCTCATGTCCTGGTCGAGCAGACCGCGCTCCGCCCCAACGGTCGACCACCGCTCATCCCACAGCAAAATCGGCAGCCCAACAACCGCCAGATTGCGCGCATAAGCCCGGCTCGCCTGAACCCGCGGCCCCGCGCTGCCGTCCATGTTGAGCGGCAGGCCGATCACCACGCCGCGGATCGAGCGCTCGCGGATCAGCGCTTCGAGCACCGCCTTGTCGGCGCCGAACTTCCCGCGTTTCAATGTCTTACCGGGCGAAGCAAAGCGCCAGCCCGCGTCGCAGAACGCCGTTCCGATCGTCTGCGTGCCAAGGTCGAGCCCGATCAGCCCGCCCCCCTCGGCCAGCACAGCGCGGAACTGCGCCGCGTTCTCGGTGATCAGCGCGCCGGTTTCCACGCTCGCACCCGCCGTCCGAAATCCGCCCGCAAGTTTGCCCAGAACAGGGGAATGTCGTAAATGTGATAGTTGTTGCCCGGCAGCACGTAGGCCCCCAAGTCTGGTGCCTGACCGACCGAGAGGAAGCCGTCGGGACGGCATTCGGCCGGAACGCCGCCAGCGACCAGCACCGCGGTCTTCATCTCCTTGTCGGGCTTCAGCACCCCCAGATTGGCGCTGGCCGGCGCCGCGCCGCCGATCCCGCCGGTCAGCGGGTTGGAACACAGGAACGTGCTGCCGCCGGGCGATTGGCCGTCGAGCGCGGGGCGCCGGGCATAGGCGGCCAGCGTCATCGCCGGATCCGCTGGCTCGCCGTAGCTCAGCCAACTCACCACGCAGCCGCTCTGGTTGGGCGCGGCGCAGGCGGGCAGGCCCATCAGCGGCAGGTCATGGCCTAGCGAAACCGGCCAACCGATCGCGTAAACTGCGGCCACGCGGCGGGCGAGGGGTTTGCCGGCGACACGGTCCTGGAGCAGCCGGCGCAAGTGGTAGGCACCCTGGCTATGCCCGGCGAGGACGATCGGCTGGCCAGCCGGAACGCTCGCAAGGAATTGATCGAACGCCGCGGCGATGTCGCTGTAAGCGAGGTCCAGCGCCTGGAGCGCCTCGGGCTTGTCGCTGAGAAATGCCCCGAACGTCGCCTGGCGGTAACGCGGAACCCACAACTGCACGGCCTGATTGAACGGGCTCGCCAGGCCCCGCACCATCGTCTCGGCCAGCACCCGCGCGGTCGGGTCATCCAGCGGGGCGTTCCAGTGGGCTTTCTCGAGGTAGCTTGTCGGATGGACGAAGAACACCGCCGCGCTGACCCGGTCACCGGGAGCGAGCCCCGCCGGGAGCCACTGCGCGGGGTCGCCGCTCCCCCGGTCCGGCCGTGAGATCCACATCTGGCGATCGGCATAGCGGTTGGCGGCGAGCGGCGCCGGCTGCTCGTAAGGCTGGCTGGGGACGAGCGCCAACTCCGACAGCTTGCCGGGCCACAGCCGCAGCGCAAACATCGCCGTGATAATCAGGACAGAAAAAATCGCTATTATGTAGAGGAACTTGCGAGCCATAAATCAGGCAATCTCGACCTGGTCTTTGCGCTCCGAATGGCGTTCGAGCGCGATCTTGAGCAGGGCGACCAACGGATCCGCCAGCGCTAGGCCGAGGATCCCGAACAGCGCCCCCATGATCAACTGCGCGCCAAGGACCAGCGCCGGCGCGAGGTCGACGGTCTTCTTGGCGACCATCGGCACGATGATGTTTCCGTCCACGACTTGGACCACGACGTAGACGATGATGCAGTAGATCCCCATGTCGACGCCTCCCGAGAACCCGACGAGGATCATCAGCGCGCCCGAGATCGGTGCGCCGATGTTGGGCAGGAAGGCGAGCAGCCCGGTCAGGAGGCCGAGCAGCGCTGCCATCGGCACGCCATAGACCGACAGCAGGATCCAGGTGGCCACGCCCTCGATGGCCATGCCGAGCAAGCGCCCGGCGAGCAGGCGGCGCAGGGATTTGCCCATCAGCTCAGCGGTTTGATGGAAATGGTTGCGGCTGTCGCGCGGGAGCATCCAGGCCAGCCCGCGCTGGTAGAGGCGCGGCTCGGCGGCGAAATAGATGCCGAGCACGACGATTAGGAACAGGGTAGTCAGCGCGCCGATCAGTCCGCCGACGGCGCGGGTGAGGTAGGAGACCCCGCCGATCGCCTGCTGGAGGTAGCCTTTGACGTCGTCGACGTCGATCGCGATCCCGTGAGCGGCAAGCCACGCGACAGCGCGCAGTGCCTGCGATTCGACGGTCTTGGGCAAGGCCGCCGCTTGCGCTGCGATCTGACTGCCGGCGAAATAGGCGACCCAGACCAGGAAGAGCAACGTCAGCAGCATGACGATGCCGACCCGCCAGCCGCGCCCGATCGGCAAGATGCGGCCGAGCAGGCGCGCGCCGCCGTCGACCATCGCGCCGAAGACCATGCCACCGAAGATCACCAGCAACGGCTGGGCCAGGATCACCGACAGCGCGGCGATCGCTGCAATTCCGATCCAGACCAGCGCCTTGCGGGCTTCCTGGCGGATCATCGGATCGGAGATGTCGCTTGGGCCGGCGCGCTTCGACGAAGGCCGCCGCGCGGCCCGGGGGGCGGGTTTGCTATCTTCCATGATCAATTCCCGCTCGTTTGGCGTATTTCCGGACGCAAGCTGCGCCAGGCACGATCTCCTCGCAAGGCGCGCCACCAACTGGCGGGGTTCCAGCCTTGGGTGCCGTCCTGCGAAAATGTGATGAATTCTGCTCGCCCGCCGATATCCGACAGCGGAACCGGGCCGCCCAGGCCGCGCTCCCACAAGCCCGCGCGGCTATCCGCCGAGTTGTCGCGGTTGTCCCCCATCAGGAAGATGTGCCCGGGGGGCACCTTGATCTCTTTCATGTGGTCGAGCGGCTGGTCCTCGTGATCGATGACGAGGTAGCTCGCGCCGTTCGGCATCGTCTCGCGCAGCGTCGGCAGCTCGCAGACGATGCGCCCGGACGGCTTGCGCACGCGCATCCCGGCATACGTCATGTCGTTGCAGGGGTTGGGTTCGTCCGGCGAGGTCAGGGCGCTGAGCGGAACTTCGGTGGGCGGTTCGATCTGCTGCGGGACCGGCTTGCCGTTGAGGACGATCTGGCCATTGACGACCGCGATCCGGTCACCAGGCAAGGCGACGACACGCTTGATATAGTCCTCGTCGTTGTTGGGCGGCACGACGATCACGACGTCACCATATTCGGGCGTTCCGGGCCATATCCGGGTACGGCCGCGGGGGAGGAGGTGGAACGAGGCGGAAACCCACGACCAGCCGTAAGGATATTTCGACACGACCAGCCGGTCTCCGGTCCATAGCGTCGGGACCATCGATGGGCTGGGGATGTAGAACGGCTTGGCGACCAGGCTGTGGAAGGCGAGCACCGCCAACAGCATCAGCGCAAGGCCGCGCAACTCGGCTATCCAGTCGAGCTTGTCGCCGCGCCGCGCGGGTCGGCCCGCCGAAGCGTCGTCGATTGGTGGCGGGGAGGACTCGTCCACCGGCGTGGTTTCGCTCACGGCATAATGCTCAGGGGCCGGGCCTCGATGATGACGAAAGCCTGCGCCCAGGGATGATCGTCGGTCAGCGTCAGGTGGACTACCGCTTCGTGGCCGGCGGGGATCAGCGATGCCAGTCGCGCCGCCGCGCCGCCCGTCAGCGCCAGAGTCGGCGCACCGCTCTTGGCGTTGACGACCCCGATGTCCTTCATGAACACCCCGGCCTTGAAGCCGGTGCCGACGGCTTTGGAAAAGGCTTCCTTGGCGGCAAAGCGTTTCGCGTAAGTGCCGGCCCGGGTATAAAGGCGCCGCGCCGCCTTGGCGCGCTCGACCGCCGTGAAGACGCGATTCTCGAAGCGCTCGCCGAACCGGTCCAGCGAGGACTGAATCCGCTCGATGTTGCACAAATCGGAGCCGATGGCGATGATCACCGCCCGCGCCTCATCGCGCCGTATCCATCAAGTCCCGCATCCGCCGCACGCTATTCTCCAAGCCGATGAAGATTGCCTCGCCGATCAGGTAGTGACCGATGTTCAGTTCCGCCAGTTGCGGAATCGCTGCGACCGGCTGCACATTCTCGTAAGTGAGCCCGTGCCCTGCATGCGGTTCGATCCCGTTCTTTACCGCGAGCGCGGCCATCTCGGAGATTCGCTGCAGTTCGACCGCCTGGGCTTCGCCTTCGGCATGCGCATATTCGCCGGTGTGGAACTCGACCACTGGGGCGCCAAGACGCATCGCGGCTTCGAGCTGGCGAATTTCGGGGGCGATGAACAGGCTGACCCGGATGCCGGCGTCGGCAAGCCGCGAGACAATCGGGGCGAGACGATTGTGCAGCCCGGCGGCGTCGAGTCCGCCCTCGGTGGTGCGCTCCTCGCGCCGTTCGGGGACGATGCACGCGGCGTGGGGCATGTGACGCAGCGCGATCTCGACCATTTCATCGGTCGCGGCCATCTCGAGGTTCAGCGGCAGGTTGGTTGCCGCCTGGATCCGCGCGATGTCCTCGTCGCGGATGTGGCGGCGATCTTCACGCAAGTGCGCGGTGATGCCGTCGCCGCCGACCGCCGCGACCACTTCCGCCGCGCGCACGGGGTCGGGATGCTCCCCACCGCGGGCGTTGCGGATGGTGGCGACGTGGTCGATGTTCACTCCGAGACGGAGGCGCGGAATCACGGTTTTGCACGGCTCCCGGGCTTTATCGCCGGGATTGCGGCAAGTTCCGCCGGCACTTCGTCGTCGGCGAAAGTGGGGAAGTTGATCGCGATCAGCGGGTAGAACGGCACGCCGAGGTCGGCGCTGCCGGCAGAACGGTCAAC
>JBDSOM010000064.1:0-7213 GCA_039914785.1 Novosphingobium sp. | reverse complement strand
CCGGATCAGCGACTGGACCGACCATCTGTCGACCGCGTTTCCCGAAGTGCGGCTCAAGAGCTTTCTCGAGATGCGCGGCGCCGATGGCGGCCCGTGGAACACGATTTGCGCGCTGCCCGCGTTCTGGGTGGGGCTGTTGTACGATCAGACCGCCCTCGATGCCGCGTGGGACCTGGTCAAGGGCTGGGACATGGCGGGCCGCGAGGAACTGCGCAACGCGGTGCCGCGGCTCGGGCTGGATGCGCCTTTGCCCAAGAACATCCTGGGGGGTGACGGCAAACTCAAGGACATCGCCGCCGAAGTGCTGGCGATCGCCCGCGCCGGCCTCACCGCGCGGGGACGGCTGAACTCGGCCGGCGACAACGAAACCGGCTACCTGGCCCCGCTCGACGAGATCGTCGCCAGCGGCAAGGTCCCGGCGCAGCGCCTGCTCGACAAGTTCCACGGCGAATGGGGCGGCGATATTTCGCGGGTTTACGAAGAGAGTTTCTGATGATTCTGGTGGCCGGCACCTTCCGCCTGCCCTTGGAAAGCTGGGTGGCTGGACGCGAAGCGCTGATCCGGGTGATCGAGGCGACGCGGGCCGAGCCGGGCTGCGCCGACTATGCGTATGCCGAAGATGTGCTGGAGCCGGGGCTGTTCCGCGTGAGCGAAGTATGGGCTAGCCGCGAAGCGCTCGCAGTGCATTTCGAGACGCCGCACATGAAGCAATGGCAGCGCGAGCGGGAGGCGCTGGGCATGACCGATCGCGAGATGCGCGCGTTCACGGTCAGTGGGAAAGAGGTCCTCTAACCTCCCACGTTCCGTCGTCCCTGCATAGGCAGGGGCCTATCCAGGCTTACCGCATCGATGCCTGTCCAGCGTCAGGGCGCGGGGTCGGGTGGCCCCTGCCTACGCAGGGGCGACGGCCCTTGTGCGGATTTCACTCCGCCGGTTGCAGCCTCGGCCCGCGCGGGACCAGCAGGCCGGTGACCTTGCGCAAGCCCCGCGTGATGAGCGCGTTGCGCTCCATCCAGGCCGAGTACGCGCGGTACTTCGGGTCCGCCCCGCCCAGGTGCTTCTCCTCGGTCTTGGCGCGCCAGAAATAGACCCCGCTGACCATGGCCATGATCGCGGTGTTGCGCACCGTGTCGGTGATCGAACCCGTGGTCACGAAAAACGGCAGGGTCGACAGCCACCAGAACAGGTTCTTCGACAAATAGGCCGGGTGACGGGTGAAGCGGTACGGCCCATTGGTCAGGACGCCGCGATAGGTGAGGTTGGAAAAGCGGATTCCGAACGCGACGGTGGCCCAGGCATAGACCCCCGTCAGGCACACTAGCAGCGCGGCCCAGACCCACAGCAGCGCGGTGTGGCCCTGCAGCCAGAACGCCCAATCCGACGTTGCCGGATGATAATCGAGCGGGCCGCCGTCGCCCATCAGGATGAACGGGGGATAGCAGATCAGCGCGGCGAGCCAGCCGGCGAGGTGCGGATTGGCGGTGCGGATCTGCGCGTCCAACGGCTTCATCGTCAGCAGGTAGCCGACCGTGCCGATCTGCACGTCGATCAGGAACAGCAGTTCGATCAGCGTCGCGGCAAAGCGCACCGGATCGCTGATGAAATCGGCGAAGTCGTAAGTCACGATCCCCTGGAACCCGCCGGGCAGGATCGAGATCATGAACGCGGTGAAGAACCCTTTGACCGTCCAGGCGCGCAAGTGGTGGGCAACCTCGCGCGCGTCGTAAGCCTCGCGCCCGATCAGCATCGCGCCGAAGTGCCAAGCCCCGTCGCGGGGGTTCACCAAGGTGCGATCGAGCCACAGGACATACGGGATCGACAGCACGAACAGCGGGATCGCCGCCATCCCGATCACGTCCATCGAGAACAGGTATTGTCCGCGCCAGTACCACCGCGCGATGCAGTAGAGCACGCCGATCAGGCCCCAGGTCGCCCACAGGCCGGCCAGCTTGACGACCGAGACCTCGGCGATGGCCGCAAGCTTGCGCGGGCGGGTCCAGTCGATGCCCGTAGAAGCGCGGCGGTGGACTTTGTCGACCAGCAGCGACCACAGCACCATCGGGGTGGCCGAGAACAGCACGGCGGCCAGCGCGGCGTAAGGCCCCGACAGCGGTTGGCGCGGGCCGGGCAGGGCGAACAGATCGGCGAGCGTCGCCCACTCGCGGCAGACCATGATCCACGCGAACAGGCCGACCAGCCCGACCAGGCCAACGCCTGCGGACACATCGCTGACGGGCCGGGGATCGGCCGCGGAATGCTTCTCGGTCATTGCCCGCAGCTTAGCGCAGGAAGGGTTAAAGCTGCGGTAACGTGGTGGCGGGCTTTGGGCTCACGCGATCGGCCACGGTCGGGGGGAGGGCCTGGTAATAAGCCCACGACTGCCGGATCAACTTCGCGGCCTCGGCATGGCCTGCCGGGGACCAGTGCCCGTCGCACGACAGGAACCATTTCTCCGGCTTGCCCGCCGCATCGGCCTGCATCGCCGGCAGCAGGTCCAGGTAGTCGATGCCCGCCGCCGCGGTCACCGCCCTGAGCGCGGGGGGCAGCGGCGGCGGCGTCCCCTCCCGCGCGGCGGCGAAATCGTCGGGGCGGGGGATCGTCACGATCAGGACGCGGCGGCCGCCGGCCTCTCTGGCGATCTGCTCGATCGCGTAGCGCATCCGGTCGAATTCGTCCGGGGCGTAGCTGTAATAGCGCGACCGCTGCACCGCGCCGGCGGCGGGTGCGCCCGCGTTGTGCGCGCGCACCGCAGAGACGTAGGCGACCATGAACCCGGCGGTACGGTAGGTCAGCGAGAATTCGCCGGGCAGATTGACCGCGAAGCGCTGCCAATCGCGCGGCTGCGGCGCGAACCGGCGTGGCGGGTAGGTCACGCGGTAGTTCGGGTAGGTCCCGGTCAGGCGCGGCACCCAACGGGCATTCGCGTCGCGTGCGTCGGCCGGGCCGCCCGGCGGGAAATCGTTGTTGGGCAGGATCATCACGATCACCGCGTCGTGATCGAACCGTTTGGCCAGCGTGCGGTAGAGCTGCCAGTACTGCACCGGATCGAAATCGCCCGAAGTGCCGAAGTCCAGGTGCTCGGTGCCGGTCCGGCGTTCGAGCAGGTCGGGCAGGCGCTGGCCGTCCGCGACGCCCCAGCCTTCGGCGAACGAATCGCCCAGCACGGCGACGCGCGGGCCGGGGTGTCGCTGGCTCGTCTCGGCGTCGCGCATCCCGAAGGCGTTGGCGCGATAGGGGACGTCGAAGCAGGCCTTGGCGTGGCGATACCGCGCCTCGGGCAGGTGCCAGACCCCGAAGGCGGGATCGATGTCGGCCCAGAACGACCAGGCGTTGGCCGCGCGGTACGTCGGCAGAGAGACATCGAGCAGCCCCAGCCGCACTACCGCCTGCAGGCCGAGCTCGAGGATCACCAGGAACACCATCAGCTGGGTGAGGAACGCGCGCAGGCGGCCCCGCTTGCCCTCAATCGAGCGCATAGTTGCCCGCGTAGTCGTGGCGCAGGGCTTCGTCCTGATCGGCCTTGCGCAGCACGCAGTTGCCGATCGCGAGCAGATCGAGGTCGGTGCCCATGAAGCAGCGAAACGCGTCCTCGGGCGTGCAGACGATCGGTTCGCCGCGCACGTTGAACGAGGTGTTGACCACGACGCCGACGCCGGTCAGCCGCTCGAACGCGGTGATCAGCGCGTGGTACCGGGGGTTGGTCTCGGCGTGCACGGTCTGGATGCGCGCCGAGTAATCGACGTGGGTGACGGCCGGAATGTCCGAGCGCGGGACGTTGAGCTTGGCGATTCCGAACAGCGCGTGTTCGTCCGCGCTCATTTCGCGCCGCCGCTCGGGCCGCACGTTGGCGACCAGCAGCATGTAGGGGCTGTCGCCGTCGAGCTCGAACCAGTCGGCCACTTTCTCGCGCAGCACCGACGGCGCGAACGGGCGGAAGCTTTCGCGGAACTTGACCTTGAGGTTCAGCGCCTGCTGCATCGTCGCCGAGCGCGGGTCGCCCAGGATCGAGCGCCCACCGAGTGCGCGGGGGCCGAACTCCATCCGCCCCTGGAACCAGCCGACTGCGGCGCCATCGGCCAGCGCCTGCGCGGTGGCCGCGATCATCGCCGGCTCGTCCAGCACGGCGAAGCGCGCGCCGGCCGCCGTCAGCCGCCGCTCGATCTCGGGCTGCGAATATTCCGGGCCGAGGTAGCTGCCGGTCATCGCGTCCCCCGCGGCGATCCGCGGCTGGCCCAGCTCCAGATGCCACGCCGCCAGCGCTGCACCGGGCGCGCCGCCAGCGTCCCCCGCCGCCGGCTGGATCCAGATGTTCTCGAACGCGCCGTCGCGCAAAAGCTTGCCGTTGGCGACGCAGTTGAGCGCGACGCCGCCGGCCAGGCACAAGTTCGGGATGCCGTATTCGGCGGCCAGCGCGCGGGTCAGCCGCAGCACGACCTCCTCGGTCACCAGCTGGAGCGAAGCCGCCATGTCCATGTGGAACTGGTTGAGCAAGGCGGCCTCCAGGCGGCGCGCTGGTTGTCCGAACAAGTCCGCAAATGCGCGATTTGTCATCGTCAGGCCGGTTGCATAGTCGAAATAGCGCTGGTTTAACCGGAAAGAGCCGTCGGCCTTGAGGTCGATCAGGTGCTCGAACATCAGGCCCGCGTACTTCGGCTCGCCATATGGCGCGAGGCCCATGACCTTGTATTCGCCGCTGTTGACCTTGAACCCCAGGTAATACGTCAGTGCGGAGTACAGCAGCCCCAGCGAGTGCGGAAAGCCGATCTCCTTTTCGATCCGCAGCGTGTTGCCCCGCCCGATGCACACCGTCGTCGTCGCCCGCTCGCCCACCCCGTCCATCGTCAGGACCACGGCTTCCTCGAACGGCGAGGGGTAGAACGCGCTCGCGGCGTGGCTCAGGTGGTGTTCGCTGAACAGCAGCCTGGTCTTGTCCCCGAACCCGCCCTCGTGCTGCTCGAGTTCCTTGATCAGCATGGTTTTCTGGAACAGCTTCTCGCGCAGCCACACCGGAATCGCCATCGCGAACGAGCGGAATCCGCGCGGCGCGAAGCTGACGTACGTTTCCAGCAGGCGTTCGAACTTGAGGAACGGCTTGTCGTAGAATACGACGCGGTCGACCTCGGCGAGGGATAATCCGGCCTCGGCCAGCACGTAGTCGACGGCGTTGCGCGGATAGGCCTCGTCGTGCTTCACCCGCGTAAAGCGCTCTTCCTGCGCCGCCGCGACGATCCGTCCGTCCACCACCAGGGCCGCGGCGCTATCGTGGTAGAACGCGGAAATTCCGAGGATGGAGCGCACTAGAAGACGGTGTAGATAAACGGCGCGATCGCGGACCCGTGGGTGAACACGACCAGACCCCCGATCAGGATCAGCGCCAGGAACAGCGGCCACAGCCACACCTTGCGCCGCGCGATCAGGAAGCGGAGCAGTTCCCCGATGATGCCCATCAGAACTGCTCGCGCATCGGGCCGGGCTGCTGCTCGCGCGGTTCCCAGTAAGTCGCGGCTTCCGGGGCCAGGCGGCGCTGCATGGGGTCCTTGCGCAGCAGCTTCATGAGCAGCGCGGTGGGGATGACCGCGATCACGAACAGCAGGCCCATCATCACGGGCGTCATCACTTTGCCGAGCGCAAGGCCGAAGCCGAACCACAGGCGGTTGAGCGGGCCGAGCACCGCCGGTCGCAGCAGCGCCGCGGCAAGGAACAGCGCGGCGATCGGCAGCAGCCAGAGCCGCGGCGGATGCCCGTGGAGCAGCGGCAGGGCGGCCAGAATCGCGAAAACGCCGGTGAACACCAGTCCGAAGCTGCGTTCCGAGCCCATTTTGATCGTGGCCTGTGACATCGCCCGGTCCTAACCGAGCCGCCGCGCCTTGCAAAGCCTCGCGGCAAGCCCCTATCGTCGTACCTGGGCTGGTGAGGGAGCGGGCATGACGACACGCAGTATTGGCGCGGCCGCCGAATGGCGCGCGCATTGGCCGCTCGCGCTGGCGGCGCTGGTTGGATACTCGACGATCGGGCTGCAAAGCTACGGAATCAGCCCGTTCGTCGCGGATCTGGAGCGCGAGTTTGGGTGGAGCCGGTCGGACGTGATGGCCGGGGTCAGCGTCTCGAACGCCACCGGCATCCTGCTCAACATCGTGATCGGCATGATCGTCGACCGGTTCGGTTCGCGCCGGGTCGCATTGACCGGATTGATGGTGATGACGGGCAGCTTCGCGCTGCTCGCGACCGCTACCGGCGCGGTGCTCAACTGGACGCTGCTGTGGGTGGTCGTGGCGGTCGGCGTCGTGCTCGTCCAGTCGACCGTATGGATGCGCGCGCTGGCCAAGCATTTCGACCGTTCGCGCGGGTTCGCCTTCGCCGTGGCGCTGTCGGGGACGTCGATCATGGCGATTATCCTGCCGACGTATGCGACGTGGCTAATCCAGGGGTACGGCTGGCGGGTGGGTTTCGTCGGCGTGGCCGCCACCTGGCTGGTGGTGACGCTGCCGATCGTGTTCCTGTTCTTTCGCGACGACCGGGGCCAAAAAAGCGGCACCGGCACCGGGACGGGGACGATCCCGGCTGCACCCGCGGCGCTACCCGGGCTGACCTTCCGCGAAGGCTTGCGCACCCGCGCATTCTGGCTGCTGGCGATCTCGTTCGGCTGCTTTTCGTTCTTCAGCATGACCGTCGCGACCAATCTGCTGCCGTTGCTGACCGAGACAGGGATTTCTGCGATGGAGGCGGCCGGGATCGCGTCGATCATGGGGCTGGTCGGGATTGCCGTCCGGCTGTCCGTCGGCGTCCTGCTCGACCGGTTGCCCGGCAACGTGATCGGGACGTTCACCCTGCTGATGCCGGTGATCGGCGCGAGCATCCTGCTGATCGATGCGCCGGGCGCGCTCCTGCTGTCGGTGGCCGTCGCGGCGTTCGGCGCGGCGATCGGGGCGGAAATGGACGTCGCGCTGTACCTCGCTACCCGCCATTTCGGGCTCAAGTCGTTCGCCGCGTTGTTCAATGCGGTGATCACCTGCGGTGCGATGATGGCCGCGATCGGACCGTTCGTGGGCGGCAAGCTGCACGACTTGACCGGCAACTACGACGCGCTGCTGATGACGATCATCGTGGTGATGTCGGTCGGCGCGCTGGCGATGGCGGCGATCGGCAAGACTCCGCGCGAAGATAGGCCACAATTGGCCTGAGTTTCATTTGGCGAATTCGGTGCTAATGATAA
>JBDSOM010000134.1:0-3749 GCA_039914785.1 Novosphingobium sp. | reverse complement strand
TGGCGATCGTGCGGCCCGGCCCGATCGAGGGTGAGATGGTGCATCCCTACCTGTTTCGCCGGGCGGAGAAACGCGATGGCAAGCCGCGTAGTTGGAGCTTTCCATCGCCTGCACCACCGCATCCTGCCGACGAACTGCATCAGCTGCTCGGCCACACTTATGGAGTTCCGCTGTTCCAGGAACAGGCAATGAAGCTGGCGATCACTGCCGCCGAATTCACTCCGGGCGAAGCCAATCAGCTGCGCAAGGCGATGGCGACCTTTCGCAATGTCGGAACGATCGGCGCTCTCGAAGACAAGATGGTCGCGGGCATGACCCGGCGGGGATACGAACCGCAGTTCGCCCAAAGCTGCTTTAACCAGATCAAGGGCTTCGGCAGCTATGGCTTTCCTGAAAGCCACGCGATTAGCTTCGCGCTGTTGGTCTACTGCTCGGCCTGGCTCAAGTGTTTCTACCCCACCGCGTTTGCCGCTGGCCTGCTCAATTCCCAGCCGATGGGTTTCTATGCCCCCGCCCAGATCGTCCGCGATGCGATCGAGCACGGCGTGGTGGTGCGTGTGGCCGACGTGAACGCCAGCGACTGGGACAACGAACTGGAGCCGCTGACTCAACCTGATCCGGCGGGCGGCAATGACTGGACGCCTACCAATCCGCGCTGGGGTGACATTGTTTCAAAGAACCGCAAGGACGCCGCTTACGCCTTGCGTATAGGCTTGCGGCAGATCGACGGTTATCAGGAAGGGTGGGGCAGGGCCATTGCGCAGGAGCGTAAGACAAATGGTCTGTTCACCAGTCTCGAAGACCTGGCCCAGCGTGTAAAGCTCCCCACCCGCGCTCTCGACCTGCTCGCCGATGCCGATGCCTGCCGCTCGCTTGGGCAGGTGCGGCGAGAGGCTGCGTGGGAAGTGCGGCGCATGCCCGCGGGCGAGCTACCGCTCTTTGCCGCGGCCAAGGCGCGCGAACTCACCGCAGAGTCTGACGCCCGGCTACCCGCCATGCCGCTTTCGGAGGAGGTCGCCGCGGATTACCAAACCACCCGGCTATCGCTGAAACAGCACCCCATGACCTTCCTGCGCCCTGCTTTCCGCGCCGAGGGCGTACTCTCCAGCGCGGAGTTCGAGCAGGCGAAGAACGGCGCACGCGCCAAGGTTGCCGGCGTTGTGCTGATCCGCCAGCGGCCAGGCAAGGGCAATGCGATCTTCGCCACGCTCGAGGACGAGACCGGCATTATCAACATCCTGCTGTGGGCGCGAATGTTCGAACGCTATCGCCTGCCGCTGATGGCTGCGCGGCTGATGGAGGCGCACGGCGTCGTCCAGCGGGTCAGGGAAGGGCCAGTCGACGTGGTCCATCTGATGGCCGACCGCATCGTCGATCGCACTGTCGAACTGGGCCGCCTGTCCGAGGATCACCTCGCCAGGATCGAAATTTCACCCGGCGACAAGGCCCTGCGACCCGATCACCGCCGCGTTGCCAGTCACCCGCGCGATGTCCGCATCCTCCCGCGATCCCGGGATTTTCACTAAGCGACGCGCCGTGGCCTCCGGCAGGGAGGTTGCTGTCTTAGCCACAGGACGCTGTTTTGAAGGAAAAAAAGAAGTTGGTCGGGGAGACAAGATTCGAACTTGCGACCCTCTGCTCCCAAAGCAGATGCGCTACCAGGCTGCGCTACTCCCCGACCGGGGGTTATTCTTCGACACGTGGTGGGCCCGGCAGGATTCGAACCTGCGGCCTAGCCGTTATGAGCGGCCAGCTCTAACCGCTGAGCTACAGGCCCCACTGTGGGGGCGCGTTAGCCGGGCGCGCCGCATCACGCAAGCGCCACGGACTCCATGATCTCCTTGACCGTGGTCGGCTTCACGCCGCGCTCCGCAAGACGGGCGAATGCCTGGCGCCACCACTCGTAGAAATCGTCGAGGTCACCGGCTTTGCGCACGTACGGCGTGAAGCCGGGGCTGAGCGACGGGCTGTGGAACGAGAACACCAGGATGGGGATGTCCTCGGCGAGCGCGATGTCGATGCCGCGCAAGGCTTCGGCGATGCCGACGCCTTCGGGGGTCAGCGGAATCCGGTCGAGCAGGCCGAGCCGGGCCAGCACGCCGCGCAGCCGCGGGATTCGCCACAGCCGTGGGTAGATCCACCCGCCCCACCGGCGCAGCGCGCCCTGGAACACGGTCGTCAGCGGCAGCTCCATCAATCCGCCAGCGGCGCCGATCCACCACGGCCGCACGGGCAAGTCGCGGAAATTCGGGCCGCCGCCGGCGCTGTAGTCGAAGCCCGACCGCACCGACGTGTCGATCGCGATGCCGACTTCGCCCAGGAAACCGGCGGTGTTCGGCCCGACGCCATAGCGCCCGGCGCGGTAGATCAGCGGCTGGACCCCGAAGTTCCGCTCGATCGCATCGCGCAAGTGCTTGAGCTTGGAGAGCTCCAGCGCGGGTGGCAGGTTGCCGGCGAAGCTGTTATAGGGGGTGACGTCTTCCTCGTGCGGGGGGCTGACCCACGGATGCAGTTGCACCCCGATCTCGGCGCGGCCCGCGGCGATCGCCTCGCGCAGGATGTCGGCCGCCAGCGTGGACGTCGCGATGGGGTAGTCGACCAGATACACCGGGACGACGCCGTTGCCCTCGCAGAACTGCTGGAATTTGCGCAACCGGGGGATCGTGTCGAGGCTGTGGCCGGAGCGCTTGAGCGGCTTGCTCCAGTCGAACTCCTCCTCGGTATCCACAGTCATGATAAAACGCCGTTCTCCGCCATCGCGGAACCGGACGAAGGAGCCCGCTGCTGGCGGGTCGGTGATCTGGGGTTTCCCCAAAGTGTTCGTGCCTTACGTTAGCGCTGCTTAGTTGGAGCCCGCCTGTTGCGACCCGGTCAGACCCACCGCATCGCTATGGGGCAGGGCAGCCCCGGTCAAGCCCGCGAGGACGAGGCGCAGCCGGTCGCCCCGGCGTTCCAGGCTTCCACCCGCCGCGCGGGCCTCTGCAGCGGCCAGACGCAGCGCGAAACCGCCGCCGAAATTTCCTGCGGATAACGCGCTGGCGGCGCCGATGGTCGAGGCGCGAAACAGGTCCTCGTCGGCGCGAGCCGCGAGGGCCGCGGGCAGTTGGACCTTGAAGCGAATCTCGCTGCCCCGGGTGCGCAGGCGGAGGCGCAAGTGCTCGCCCGGCGCGGCGGCCGCGGCGAGGGTCGCGAGCAAGCGCCAGATGATCCGTTCGGCCTCGATCCGCGCGAGCGGGACGATCGCCGGTTCATCGCCAAGCTCCACGTCGAAGCTGCTTTGGCGTGCGGCGGTGTGGGGCCGGAGCCGGTCGACCGTCGCCGCGATCACCTCGCCGAGATCGCATTCCCCGGCCTCCAGCTCCATCGCGTGGCTATCGAGCCCGGCGAGGCGCTCCAGCTCTTCGAAGCCGCCGAGGATACGGGCGGCATCGGCGGCGATCGATGCCGACATCGCGCGATACTCGTGGCCGATCGGGCCGAACAAGCCCTGCTGCATCGCCTCGGCATAACCCTGGATCGCGTTGATCGGAGTGCGCAGCTCGTGGAGCAATTGGCGGATACGGTCGGCTTCCTCGGCTTCTGCCGCCGGCGCTTTGACGGTAGCCGCGGCGGGGCGGCGAAAGCGCCCGCGCCAGCCGGCCAGGCGCCCGCCGGCCGGGTCGAACCAAGGCGCCGCATCGAGCTGCCATTGGCCCGCGATGGCCGGTGCGCCCGAGAGCGCCAGCCGGATCGCGCGGAGCGGCTGGAGT
>JBDSOM010000222.1:0-4701 GCA_039914785.1 Novosphingobium sp. | reverse complement strand
CCTTGCATGCGGATTCGCGTGCCGGCGCAATCAAATGTGTCTCCGTCGATTACCCTGGTCGACGCGCATGTGATCGTCGCGGCCGTCGCTTCGGTGCCGAAGTATTGTGCCCCGCCGATGCCGGCGGTGCCGTGGCCCTGGCTGTGCGTGCTCATCAGCGCGGTGACCTTGCCGTTGGGCTCGATCCGGACCTGGGCGGTCTCGCCGGTCATCACCGGCATCGAGCCGGCCGTGCCGGTCGGCTCGATGTAGGTGGCCATGCCCAGGCCGAGGTAGCGCCCGTCCTGGCGTGCTGCGGCCTGGTCGGCGCGGAACGCGGGGACGTCGAAATGCGCGACCAGCTTTTCCAGGCATTCGGCCGGGGTGATGTCTTCCAGCGGCATGCCCATCATCGTCGTCGCTGGCTGATCGGCCAGGGTGATGAGATTGCGCCGGCGCATATCGATCGGATCGATGCCCAGTTCGCGCGCGGCGATGTCGAGGCACGCCTCGCGCGCCAGCGATTCCAGCGCCCACGGTCCGCGGTAGGCGCACAATCCGTTGGTGTTGGTGTACCAGCCGCGGGTGTGGAAGCCATAAGTCGGCATCTTGTACGCCGCCCAGACGAACGCATGGACCGCGACGTTCGCGTCCGCGCCCTGGGGAAAGGCGCCGTTGTTGCAGTTGTAGTCGCCGTGGCTGGCCACCAGGGTGCCGTCCCTGGCGAAGCCGGTCCGCAGTGTCATCTCCTGCTCGCGGGCCTGGCACGAGGCGGTAAGGCTTTCGTAGCGATCCTCGATCCACTTCAGCGGGCGGCCAAGTACCAGCGAGGCGACGATCACCGCGACTTCCTCGCGGAAGGGCGTGTTCTTCAGCCCGAACGAGCCGCCGACGTCCTTGGCGATCACGCGCACGCTCATGTCTGGCATGCCCAGCGCCTGGGTCAGCCAGCGCGCGACCATGCTGGGGCTTTGGCAGGTGATGTAGACCAGCAGTTCCTCGGTGCCCTGCGGGGCGGAGACGACGCCGCGAGTCTCCATCGGCGCCTGGCTGATGCGCTGGTGGACGATCGTCCGGGTAACCTGGTGATGCGCCGCGTCCAGCGCGGCTGCCAGGTCGTCGTCGACGTCCTCCTCGCCCATGGCGGCGGCGACGTTGCTATCGGTGCCGGCATGGACCGGCGGCCCGTGCATGGCGTCGGCGATCGTGACGACCGGATCTTCCTCATCGTAGTCGACCGTGACCACGCTCGCGGCATCCTCGGCGAGGTAGCGGTCTTGCGCCACGACCAATACGATCGGCTCGCCGACATGCGCGACGCGGTCGCTGGCGAGCAACGGGGTGTCGACTTCCATCGGCGCCATGAAGAAGCTGAGCAGGGTGACCGGAATCGCCGCCAGGTCGTTGGCGGTCAGCACCGCGAGCACCCCCGGCATGGCCTGGGCGACGGAGATATCGAGGGCCATGATCCGCCCGCGCGCGATCGTCGAGCGCACGTACGTGCAGTGCAGCATGCCGGGGACGACCACATCGTCGACGAACGTCCCGCGCCCGGTCAAGAGGCGGCCGTCTTCCTTGCGGGCGACGCGCTGGCCGATGTAGCGGGCGGCTCCGGCTCCGGCTCCGGGGGCGATGGGCGCGTTCATGCGGCGGCTCCGGCGGTCTTGCCGGCCAGCTGGCGGACCGCGCGGCGGATCCCCTGGTAGCCGGTGCAGCGGCAGATATGGCCGGACATCGCGGCGAGTAGCTGGTCCTCGTCCGCCGGCCCCTCGGCGGGGCTGAGCGCGGCCATCGTCATCAGCACGCCGGGGGTGCAGAACCCGCACTGCAGCCCGTGGCAATCGCGCATCGCCTGCTGGGCGGGGTGGAGCGTGCCGTCGGGCGCGGCGAGGCCTTCGACAGTGGTCACATCCGCCCCATCGGCCTGGACCGCCAGCATCAGGCAACTGCGGACGGCATCGCCGTCCACGATCACCGTACAGGCCCCGCAGACCCCGTGTTCGCACCCGAGGTGCACCCCGGTGCAGCCCGCGGTCCCGCGCAGGAAATCGCCGAACGACAGCCGCGCCTCGACGGTGGCCGCGACGCGCTGGCCGTTGACGGTGACTTCGATCCTGTGTTCGCTCATGCCGGGTGCCTTCGGTTCAGGGCTTCGTTCAGGGTGCGGGCGAATATCCGCTTGCCGACCCGGCGCCGGTAATCGGCGGTGGCGTGATGGTCCTCGAACGGGTCGGTATCGCCCACGGCCAGATCGGCGATGCGGTCAGCGTCGATCGCCGCGATCGATTGTCCGATCAGCGCCTGCTCGGCCTGCCGCGCCTTGATCGGGGTGGGGCCCATCCCGAACCAGGCGAGGACGGCGCGCTCGATCTTGCCGCCGTCGAGGTGGAGCGCGCCGACAAGGCCGACGAGCGCGAAATCGCCTGGGCGGCGAGCCACTTCGCGGAACACTGTGACGGTGCCCGCGGGCCACGCGGGAAAGTGGACCGCGGTGAGCAATTCGTCGGGCTCCAGCGTGGTCATGTACGGCCCGAGGTAGAATTCCGCGGCGGGAATGCGGCGCTCCCCGCGCAAGGAGTGGACCTCGAGTTCCGCCCCGAGTGCGAGCGCGGTGGCCGGCAGTTCCGCCGCCGGCTCGCCCAGCGCGATCGACCCGCCGACGGTGCCGCGATTGCGGGTCTGGTGATGGCCGATGTGTCGCGCCGCTTCGACGAGCACGGGCTGGTGCTCCGCCAGTTCGGGATCGGCCAGCAAGTCCGCCTGCCGCGTCGCCGCGCCGATCCGCGTACCGGCGGCGGAATGCGTGATCCCGCGCATGCCGGCGGTCTTGTTGATATCGACCAGGACGAACGGTTGGCTCATCCGCAAGTTGAGCAGCGGCATCAGGGTCTGGCCGCCTGCAAGGACCGCAGCGCCGCCGCCAGCCTCGGCCAGGGCCGCGAGCGCGGCGGCAACCGTTGCCGGCGCGAGGTAATCGAACGGCGCGGGCTTCATCGCCCGCCTCCGTTGCGGCGGCCGGCCTCGAAGCCGGCGCCCGCGGCGACGATCAGCAGGACGATCACGATCACGAGCCAGCCCAGGCCGACCTGGCTCAGGCCGAGATAGAACCCGGCGAGGAGGGCCAGGATGACGGTGGCGATCCAGGCCCAGGGGGCTTCGGCACGGGGTCGGGCGGAGGCGGGCGCAGCCAGGTGCGGCACCGGGCCCTGCATCGCGCTGGGGCCGGTCGTTGCAGCGATCGCGGGCGTGGCCGCCGGCCCGGCGACGACTTCGCCGAACTGGCGGAAAAACTTGGCGGCGAGCTGCTTCGCCGTCGCATCGATGATCGGGCCGCCCAGTTGCGCCAGTCGGCCGCCGACTTCGGCCTCGACCTCGTAGCGCAGCACGGTCTCGCTGCCGGCCTCGATCAGCCGCACTTTCGCACGCCCCTTCGCCGTGCCGACGGTGCCGCCCTGGCCTTGGCCGCTGATCGTGTAGGATTCGGGCGGCTTGAGTTCCGACAGCGTCACCACGCCGGCAAATTTTGCGCCGATCGGACCGATCTTGATCTCGACCGTCGCGCGCAGCCGATCGTCGCCGTCTTTTTCCAGCGACTGGCACCCCGGAATGCACTGCCGTAGCACCTCGGGATCGTTCAAGGCCGCCCAGACCCGTACTCTCGGCGCGGCGATCCGCTGTTCCCCGCTCATTCGCATGTTCGACCCGCTCCCAGATGCGATCTATTGTGTATCGAAACCGGCCTAGCCGATTGCGAACCACGATGCACGAGGAAGCTGTGCGATGGCGCGCGGCGTCAGGTCGCGGGGCCGGTCCACCCGCCGGCGGTGGCGACGTACAGCCGCGCGACGTTGAGATAGCGCCGGGCCTGCGCATCGACGAGCGCCACTTGCGCCCGCTGGTGCGTCCGGCTCGCCTCGAGCACCTGGAGGATGCCGCTGTTCCCGACCTGGAAACTGCGCCGCGACAGGTAGAGCGATCGGCTGGTGATCGCGGCCGCCTGCTGCTGGTTGGTCAGGGAGCGGCTGTCGCTGTCGAGCGCGGCGAGCAGGTCCGACACCTGCTGGAACGCCTCCAGGACGGTCTGCTGATAGGTTGCGGTCGCGGCGCGGGCGGCGGCTTCGGCCCCGCGCTTTTGCGCGGTCAGCGTGCCGCCGTGGAAGATCGGGGCGGTGAGCCCGGCGAAAATGTCGAAGCCGCGCGAACCGCCACCCAGGACATTACCGAGCCCGGTGCTGGACTGGGTCAGCGACGCCCCGAGCGTCACGTCGGGGTAAAGGTTGGCGGTCGCCACGCCGACGGCTGCGGTTGCGGCGTGGAGCTGGGCCTCGGCCTGGAGGATGTCGGGGCGCTGGTGGACCAGCGCCGAGGGCAGCGCCACGGGCACCGGCGAGGGCAGGGTGAAGTGGGCGAGAGAGAACGCGGTCGGTCCAAGCTCGGCCGGGGAGATACCAAGCAGCACCGCCAGCAGATCGCGCGCGGCGGCGAGCTGCTGTTCGAGCTGGGGGATGTTGCCTTGATCGGTAGCGAGCTGGCCTTGCGCGCTCAGCACTTCGACCAGGGTGCCTTCGCCGCCGCGCCGGCGGGCTTCGGTCAGGGTGACGTTGCGGCCGCTTTCCTCGAGCAGCGCCTGCTCGGCGGCGATGCGGTCGCGCAAGGCGGCGATCGTCAGGACCTGGTTCACCACGCGGCCGGCGATCGTCAGGTGGGCGGCTTCGCTCTGGC
>JBDSOM010000125.1:0-2915 GCA_039914785.1 Novosphingobium sp. | reverse complement strand
GGATCCGCTCCGGGATCTATGTGCAGTTCATGCCGCCGACCGCCAATTCCCTGCTTAGCGACTATCAGCAGGCGCTGCGGACTGATGTGATGGCGCTGGTGGACAAGGTTGGGTGAGCCAAGATGGGGTGAGCCAAGATGGGGTAAGCCAGCCGGGCGCGGTCGCGATTCCCCTCGCGGGCAGCACCATCGATCGTGCCGACCATATTCGCGGGGATCCGGCCGCGCTCGCCGCCGCGATGACGAGGGACGCCCGGCTGTTACGCCTCGACGGCCTGGATCCGGTGCTCGATGGAGCCGCTCTGACATGGGCCCCGCTGGATGCGGCGCCCGAGGGCGCGGAGCTGGTATTCCTCGGCCTGGAGGAGGGGCTGGCGCGCTTTGCAGCGGTCCCGCCTGCGGGCAGCGCCGCGCCCGGAAATCCGCGGATCTGGCGGGCGCTCGCCGCCCTGCCGGCGGCCGATCTGGCGGCTTACGGCACCGCGCGCAGCCTGGTGAACTGGCACGCGCGGCATCGGTTCTGTGCGAACTGCGGCCAGTCCACGGTGTTGGCGAAAGGCGGTTGGCAGCGGACTTGCACCGCCTGCGCCGCCGAGCACTTTCCTCGCGTCGATCCGGTGACGATCATGCTCGTCCAGCATGGAGGCACCATGCTACTCGGCCGCCAGCCGCGGTTCCCCCAGGGCAACTATTCGGCGCTCGCCGGATTCGTCGAGCCGGGCGAGACGATCGAGGAGGCGGTTGCCCGCGAAGTGCTGGAAGAAGCCGGCGTGCGGGTGCGCGACGTCGCCTATATCGCCCGCCAGCCGTGGCCGTTCCCCGCCAACTTGATGATCGGCTGCATCGCCCACGCCGACGATCCGGCGCTGACGATCGACCACACCGAACTGGAGGACGCGCGCTGGTTTTCCCGCGGTGAAATCGCGGCGGCGATGGCGGCTTCGGAGCGGGGCGAGCCGGGGCCGGCGTTCAACGCGCCGGGCAAGCAGGCGGTGGCGCATTACCTGTTGCGGTGGTGGCTGGAACAGGCGCGCTGAGCAGCCAAGACGGTGCTCAGGCGGCTTGCTGGTTGCACTCAAACGAGCCCGAGTTTTGCCAGTTCGCTCACCAGTCGGCCGGGCATGACCTCGCTGCTATCGGTGCTGGCGAAGTCTTCCGGGGCGTTTTCGTCGGTCAGATAGCGCCAGCCCTGGTGGGCGCGCTTGGGCACCGGGTGGACCAGGATCAGCCGTGGTTCGAGCCGGATCCACTGTCGGCCATCCTCTTTCGGCGCAAAGCCAAGTAGCGGAGAACGCCCGATAATCGCGTGGGAATGGATCCAGAACAGCGATCCGCCGGCCATCTCGGCATGCCGCGTCGGCAGGTAGCGCGTCGTCATCAGCGCGACCTCGGCGTGGCTCTCCAGCCATTCGCGCAAGTCCGCGACGCTGGCGCAGCCGTGGGCGATTTTCGTCATGTGCAGCGGCATCGTGCCTAGCTGGCGAGCCCGCTCAGAACCGCAAGCCCCAGGAACGAAAAGAACCCCATCACGTCGGTCGCCATCGTGACGAAAACCGCCGAGGAAACCGCCGGATCGATCCGCAACCGGTCGAGGGTGACGGGCACCAGAATTCCCGCAAGTCCGGCGACCAAGTTATTGATAACCATGGCAGAAGCGATCACCGCGCCGAGCAGCGGATTGCCAAAGACGACCGCCACCCCGATCCCGATCAGCGCCCCCAGGGTGAACCCGTTGGCCAGCGCAATACTGAACTCGCGCACGATCATCTTGACGGTATTGGTACTCGTCAGCTGGTTGGTGGCCAGCGCCCGAACCACCACCGCCAACGTCTGAGTCCCCGCGTTTCCGCCCATTCCCGAGACGATCGGCATCAGCACTGCAAGCAGCGCAAACCGTGCAATTGCGCCCTGGAACAGGCCCACCACGCTCGCCGCGATCATCGCGGTGGCGAGGTTCACCACCAGCCAGGTCAGGCGGGTGCGGATCGTCAGCCCGATCGGCTCGTTGATGTCGCCGTCACCCGCGCCCGACAGCAACAGCGCATCCTCGCCGGCCTCTTCCTGGATGATGTGGACCACGTCATCGACGGTGATCTGGCCGACGAGCCGGCCCGAAGCGTCGACGACAGCCGCGGAAATCAGCGCATATTTCTGGAACCGCAGCGCGACTTCTTCCTGGTCCATCGTAACCGGAATCAGGGTCTGGTCGCGCTGCATCACATCGGTCAGCGCGACGTCGCGCGGCGCCCGCAGGATCCACGACAGCACGCAACTGCCCAGCGGGTGATGCCCTGGATCGACGATGAAGATTTCCCAGAATTCCGTCGCTAGCTGCTTGTTCTCACGCAAGTAGTCGATCAGGTCGCCGACCCGCATATGCCCCGGGACGGCCACGAAATCTCGGCTCATCAGGCGGCCGGCGGTTTCCTCGGGGTACGACAGCGCGCTCTCGATCGCGGCGCGATCTTCCGGCTCCATCTCGGCGAGAACGGCCTGCTGATCGTCCTCGTCGAGGTCTTCGAGCATGGCGACCGCATCGTCGGTCTCGAGTTGCTCGGCGATGTCGGCGACGGCTTCGGCCGGCAGTTCCTCGACCAGCAGTTCGCGAACGTGATCGTTGAGTTCGGCGAAGACTTCGACCCCCATCAGGTCGGTGATCGCGCCGGCGAGCGCCAGGCGCTCGTCGCGGTCCATGAGCTCGAACAAGTCGGCGACGTCGGCCGGATGGAGCGGCTCGACCAGGTTATACACCGTGTCGCTTTCGCCGGCGTCGAGCGCTTCGCGGACCTTGCGGACGAAATCGGGCTTGAGCCGGTTCTCCTCGTCGAGGCTTTCGTGCTCGCGTGCGTCCTCGGCCGCCTGGGCGGCTTTGTGGAGTGCGGGATCGTGAAGCTCTTCGGGATTCATGGGGTCGGT